>JARLIR010000092.1 GCA_031291635.1 Rhizomicrobium sp.
ATCGATTACGCCAGCTGGATCGTGCGCATGCAGACTCCGGCTGTTTTTGCCGCCGCGATTCAGGCGCTGATCGCCAAAATGCCGGAGCCGGTGCACAAACATTTCGCCATCCAAGCCGATGGCAGCTTTATGCTGGATACGGCGAGCATTCTGGCAACGACCTAAGCATCGCAGCCTGCCAAAGCCTGCAATTGATAGGCGCAGGTCTTGCCGAGCAGCGCCTCGCCATCGCCCACACGTCCGTCTAGCGCGGCGCTGAGACGGCCGAGTGTGGCGCAATTGCGCTGCCGGATCACGTCAAAGAGCGGCCCGGCATCGTTTTCGCCCGCCTCGGCCATCGCCGCCGCGAAGAGCCGTCGCGGCATCTGCGGCTGCTCGCTATGGCCGAGCAGAACATAAGAAATGGCAATGGATTTGGCGGTTACGGTGATCGCTGGCAGCTGTGGGCTGGTGCGAAACACGCGATGCACACTGACAGCGCGCCCCTTCCAGGAAAACTGCATTTGCAGCCCATAAGCACGCGGCTCTGGATTGGCAAAACCCCAACTTGCCAGGATACCGAAGGCGTCTGTGCGCGCATAACGCACCAAAACCTCATCGGCAAAGCGTCCACGCACGGCAACGCCCTGCATCGTGTTGAAGCCGGTTACAGAGGAGGCGTGGTTCACCAGTTCGACGATGGGCATCATCGCTTTGCGCTCGACGATCCGGATGGAACGAGATTTCTTGAATTCGTCAAAAGCTGGCAGCGTTCGGGCCCGCGCCAAGAGGCCACCAAAATGCAGATCGTCCGTCAGCAAGTCCCGGATTTCCGGGGCCACAGCTTCGAGCGCTGCAAAAAACGCCACGCCATCCTGCTGGCCAGCGCCGCGCCAGGAAAAGGTCTTATAATAGCGCTCATAGAAATCGCGCTCGGCCTCGTCCACCTCAGCACTCGGTAAGAGCCGCGGCACACCGTCTTCGAGCACCAGCTGATCCTCGGCAACCAGAAGATTGGGCGGAACCTGGATAGAGCAGGACCTGCTGGGATCGATGCAGAACAAGCCCGGACCGCGCGCGCCGCACCCCGGCCGGACATTGCTGGCGACGCCGCCGAGGGCGACGAACGCCGCGATCATCGCTTCCCAGGTCCAATCCAACTTCAATCCTCTCCGTCCCGTGCCGATCCGGCATCAAGGACTAGGCCTCACGGCGAGTGTGGTGGCGGCAAAACGCACGTCATACTCGAACCAGAGCGATCGCGCCTGCTCAAATCTCAAGGCTTAAGCAACGCGCCACTTAAATAACCATAGTAGGTAGTGCAAATTTTGTTTTCGCTTGTATTTCCGCATGCAAAAAATGGCATGAATTGTGTATTAGTATTCCATAGCCTCTCCTTCGAAAGCAGGTGGTGTGCCGTGCATTTTTTTGAACAGTCCAAAGACGTGCTGCGGATCATCAGTTTTCCGAAGTTGACCGCGGGTACGGCGGCGATTTTCGACCGCGTCAAAAAACGAGCGGTGATTATTTCTTTCGCGATGCTTGTCCCCGTCAAGCGCACGGTATTGGCGTTGGATGACATTGAGACCGCACAGGTGCGCAAACGCGAGCGTTTGAACGGACTGCTGGTTTATGGCCTGACGCTGCGCCGCAAACACGGCGGCGATATTCCTCTGCGCTGCAGTTCTCGCGACGATGCTTTGAAATATCAACGCGCCATCGCTGAATTCCTTGCGGCAAGCTAGCGAATTGGCGCCATAAACCAGATTTTAACGTGGTTATTGAAGTTCAGATGCAAGCCCGTCAGCGATCCCATAATTTGTCGTTATGGGGAAAACATACAATCGGGACTTCTCGCTGCAATGGACCTCGCAGGCCGAGGTGGTGCGCATTCACCTGCGTGGCGTCGGGCTGAGCCTGGGCTGCATCGCCATAGACCGCTGCCGCGATCGCGCCGTGTTCACCAATCTGAGCCTGCTGCATCCCTTCTGGCGCTCGGTCCAGCCCTTATCGATGATCGTCGGGGCGCAAATCGTCAAACGCGAGCGTGGCAACCGCCAAGCGGCCTATGGCGTGGCCTTGCACCTCTTCAAAGGTCCCTCGATCCGCTTTGCCTGCCGTTCGCGGGCGGTGGCGCAGGCGACTCTGGCGGCCCTGCACAAACATCTGCCGGTCGAAATGCGCTCCAGCGGCCGCGCCCAGCCCGGATTTGCCGTGCAAGACAACCAAAACGGCGCTTCGCTCGCCCCACACGGCGCCGCCCTCCGCTGCTAGCAATACCCGCCTTCCGCCGCGGCAAACTGTCCTTTTCCTTGACCTTTGGCAGACTCACGCCTATATGCCCTTGCGGCTGCTAGCACTCCAGTGATGAGAGTGCTGCTACCCCTGGCCTTGATGGCCGGATGTACATCCAAGTATCTGAATTAACGAATATTTTGAGGAGGCAGTCCCCTATGAAATTCCGTCCGTTAGGCGACCGCGTGGTCGTCCGCCGCGTGAAGGAAGAGCAGAAGACCGCTGGTGGCATCATCATTCCGGAGACCGCTCAGGAAAAGCCCCAGGAAGGCGAAGTCATCGCCGTGGGCCCCGGCGCTCTGGACGATAGCGGCAAGCGCGTCCCCCCCGAAGTCAAGGCAGGCGAATTCGTCCTGTTTGGCAAGTGGAGCGGCACCGAAGTCAAGATCGATGGCGAGGACCTTCTGATCATGAAGGAATCCGACATCATGGGCATCGTCGAAGGCCGTAAGCCGGTCGCGAAGAAATAG
>JARLIR010000093.1 GCA_031291635.1 Rhizomicrobium sp.
GCTGCCACCCTCGACGGCGCCTGGGCTCTACATCCTTTTGGCCGAAGACAACCGCGTCAACCAGGACGTCGCCCAAGCGATTCTGGCCAAAGCTGGCCACCGCGTCGACATCGCCGAGAATGGCAAGCGCGCCGTCGAAGCGGTGCGCCGCAACGCCTACGATGTGATCTTGATGGATGTGCAGATGCCTGAACTCGACGGCATCGAAGCCGTCCGGCGCATTCGTGCTTTGCCGCCGCCGCTCTGTGCAGTTCACATCATCGCCATGACGGCCAATGCGATGGCTGGCGCGCGCGACGAATATCTTTCTGCGGGTATGGACGATTACATCTGCAAACCGATCCAGCCGCAGCAATTGCTGGGCAAGTTGGCTGGTCTGGCGCCCATCGAACAGGGCCAAGCCTCGGATCAGTCCGACGGCCTGCTGCTCGATGAGGACAATCTTGACGATCTGAAAGAAGCCGTCGAAGCGGACAAAACTATAGAGTTCATTGATGTCTTCCTTAGTGATGCCGACGAGCGCCTGGCCCAAATCGGTGTGGCGATAGAAGGCGGCGATTTCGAAAGCGTGCGGCGCTGCGCCCATTCTCTGGTCAGCATGGCCGGAACTTTCGGCGCCATTGAGATGAGCGGTTTGGCCCGGCGCGTCGAACGTGCCGCCAAGAGTGGCGATGGGGATGCGTTGGGCCTGCTTGCAGCGCAGCTGGTCGCTTGTGGCGCCAAAACCGGTGTGGCCTTGCGCGATTGGATCGCCCGCAACCGCAGCGTCGGCGTAAATTAGTCGTACCCCATTGGTAATTGGCGGAGCCCACCGTATTTTGCGGCGACAGTTTCGGGGGCAAAGATGCGCATCGACAAAAAGCTGTTTTCCCAGCCGTGGTTCCTGCTCGGCGCGCTGACGCTTTTGCTGCACCTGCTGGCCAATGGCGGCTACGGCATTTTTCGTGACGAGCTTTATTTCATCGTATGTGGCCGCCGTCTCGACTGGGGTTATGTCGATCAACCGCCGCTGGTGCCCCTTCTTGCCGCTTGGTCTTATGCGCTATCGGGCGACTGGCTAACCGGCTTTCGTCTGCTACCGGCTTTAGCGCTTTCCACCACGGTGGCGCTGACGGCGGCGTTCACGCGGGCGCTGGGTGGCGGAAAGTTTGCCCAATGGCTGGCCGGTCTCTGTGCCTTCGGCGCACCGCAATTTCTGGCGATCGGCCTGCTCTTCACCACCGACACCTTTCAGGCGCTGACCTGGCTCGGCTGCGCTTGGTGTCTGCTGCGCCTGGAGCAGAGCAAGGACGAGCGCTGGTGGCTCGCCTTTGGCGCCATCGCAGGATTCGGCCTGCTCAGCAAATATTTGATCGGTTTTTATCTCGTGGCGCTCGCGCTTGGGTTAGTGGCAACACCACTGCACCGCTCACTCGTCAAGCCTTGGGTTTACGCTGGTGTGGCGCTGGCCGCTGTTGTGGTATTGCCCAACGTGCTGTGGCAGCAGGCCCATGGCTGGCCGTTCTTGGAACTCGGCAAAGCAGCGAGCAACGGCAAAAACATCGCTCTGTCGCCGCTCGCCTTTTTCTTCCAGCAACTCTTGCTGGTCGGGCCTTTGGCGGCGCCCGTTTGGCTCGCCGGATTGTGGGCTTGCGCAAACAGGCCGCGATTTGCGCTCTATCGCGCCTTTCCCATCGCCTATGTGGTGCTGTTTGCGTTCTTCGTCGTCAGCCATGGCAAAGCCTATTATCTGACCTATTTCTATCCCGTCCTGTTCGGCATCGGCGCGGTGGCGATCGAAGGCTGGGTGCGAAAGGCTGTTCTGCGCGGCGTGGCGCTGGTCAGCCTGATACTGGCGACGGCTGTGTTCACGCCTGTGGTCATTCCGCTGATGCCGGAAGAATCGTTCATTCGCTACAGCAATGCGCTCGGTTTGGGCGCGTCGGCCACCGCGGCAGAGAATCGCAAACAGGCCCGTTTGCCTCAATATCTCGCCGACATGCATGGCTGGCCGCAAATGGCCGCCAAGATCGCCGCGGTCTATCACGCTCTGCCGCCGCAGGATCGCGCCAAGGCCGTATTCTACGGGCGTAATTACGGCGAAGCCGCCGCCATCGACGTCTACGGCGCCCGCCTCGGTCTGCCGCCAGCCATCAGCAGTCACAACAACTATTGGCTCTGGGGTACACGCGGCCATGACGGCAGTGTGATCATCGAGTTGGGTGGCGACAAAGCCGATCACGAAAAGGATTTTCGCACCGTCGAGTGGGCCGGCGAGGTCACGGATCCCTATGCCATGCCTGACGAAACGGACCAGGCGATTTGGGTTGAGCGCGGTCTCAGAAAGCCTCTCACGGAGATTTGGCCGAAGCTCAAGCACTACCAATAGCCCAAAACGCAAGAAAAGCCCCGCGGATGTCTCCGCAGGGCTTTTCCCAGTTATGGATGCTCGGTTTAGAGCAGATTGAAGTTGTAGGTCAGGTTGGCCTTCACGGTGTCCTTCACGGCGCCCTTGGTCGCCATCCAGAAGCCCGCGTCGCCCGCCTTGATGTCGTTGCCGACATAGCGCACGTCGAGTGAGAAGCTCTTGTAGGTGGCGGTCGCGCCAACATCCCAATGCGTGTAGTCGGTGGGGGCAGCTTTCACCCACTGATGACCGAGGGTGCCGCTGAGCGACAGCCAGTCGGTGACCGCATAGGCAGCCGTGCCGGCAGTGTACCAGCCGTCGCCACCCGCCAAGCTCCATTCCGGCGAATAGGCGCCCATGGCCGTCAGCGTCAGCTTGCCCCAGGTGTGGGTGAGGTAGCCCTGCATTTCAAAATAGGAGGCCTTGGGGCCACCAAAGGCGTTGAAGTCGGGGTAGCTGTAATAATAGGCCTCGATATTCAGATCTGTGCCGTCAAGATCGAAATGCTTGCCGCCATAAATGTCCATTTCGAAGCCGGGATTCTTCCCGCCCCAATCCGTCTTCGCCAGCCAAGTGCCGGCATAGAAGCCGATCGGACCGGTCCAGTTGACCGAGCCTTCCGGCGTTACTTCAGTATTGTTCTGGCTGATGCCGCGATAGCGGTAGTCGCTTTCCACAGCCAAATACGCGGCGATGCTGCCGTAAGACGGCGCCGGCGGCGCGTCATCTGCCAAGGCCGGCATGGCCACAGAGGCAAGCAATGCTGCGGCAAAGGTAATTTTCAGGCCAAAAGATTTCATAGTCATCGCCCTCGAATATTGTTCTCACGCGGACGCGTTCGCGTTCGTGTCGGATAAGATTTCGTAGAGAGGGCGCTTCAACGCAATATAAAAACCATAGCAAAGCACGCCCCCGAGGAGCCGTTGCGCGGGATTTGGTTTGAAGTTGTTGCACTGCAACAGTGCATGTTCATTAAGTAGGCAAAATGCCGCCCAAATAAGCAGCAATAATAAGTCGCAAACAACAGCCGGGCGCCCCCTGGTGGCCGCTTGGGCTGGCGTTGGACAGGCGTAATAGCGACGGACGAGGGGCAAACCAGCGAGTCCCGCCAGCGGTATCCCGCTTTAGGCGAAGTGTCAGCAAACTGTGACAAGGACTAGCTTGCCTTTGCCGCGATCCGCGTCCATCAGAGACAGCATTAGCGCTTGCCGCTCGTGCCACACGAAGGCAGGTTACGCCCGACGACGCCGCGAGGAGCGCCCATTAACGCCGTACCATCCGTTTTTGCCCGCGCTCGGATGCGCCTTGCACGCCGGAAGCATCGGCGCGCGCTGAGCGAAGCCCGTGCGGCTGGTAGCGCGGCGCTGCGGATCGTCTTGGTGCGCCACGGCAAGCCCGCGATCTCGACCAAGCACAAGACCAGCCATCACGGTTTTGCTGATTACATCGATGCTTACGAGGCCGCGGGGCTCGATCCCGATAGCGCCCCGCCGGAGGAATTGCGCGACCTCGCCCGGGGCATCAAGGCGGTCTACACCAGCCATCGCCCGCGCTCGCAGGAAAGCGCCAAGGCCATTGCTCCCCATGCCGAGCTGATCGCCGACATTCTGTTCGAAGAGGCGCCGCTCGCCAGCCCCCGCATTCCGCTGATCAAGCTTGGCGTGCCCGCTTGGGCCGTGATGAGCCGCATCCTTTGGCATGCCGGTTATCATCCCGAGATCGAGAATTACCGCCGCTCCAAGCTGCGCGCCCAAAAGGCCGCCGATATTCTTGTCGCCAAGGCCAAGAATGACGGCACCGCGGTGTTGGTGGCGCATGGCTATTTCAATGCCATCCTCGGCCGCGAGCTGACCCGCCGCGGTTTCCGCAGCACCGGCCACCACCGCGTCCGCTTCTGGAACGCAGTCGTCTACGAACTGCCATAGACGAAGCTGCGTGCTTCGAGGGCCAGCCGTTCCACCATCTTGACACATCACGACACGACGAAGCGGCTGGCCACCTCAGCAAGACGAGAGGGGCATAAAAAATCGCGTTATGCTGAGGTGCGAGCCGCGCACGGTTGCTTGAGAGCAAGCATTTTGGGCAGGGCGGCGAGCCTCGAAGCACGCACATCGGATGGCCCATAAAAAACGGCCCACCGTTTTGCGATGGGCCGTCACACGCACTGCAAACCAGCTCAGTGCTTTTCGGTGATCGTCGCCGTATAGCTTGCCACCACCGGCCCGCCATTCTCGGCCGGGCTATGGACCGAGACTGGCGCCTCCGGAGTCGGCGTCTTTGTGCCCGTATCCAGCTTCTTCATGATCAGTGGCACCAGGGCGCCGAGGTTGGAGCCGAAATCGCTGCCGCCGACCGTCAGCGCCAGGTTTTCCGGCATGAAGCGTTGCGTGCCGCCTGCTAGCGCCTTGGCCACCGCCACCATCGCAGTCTGATCCTTACCGATGGCGAGCTGTTGCGCTTCGAGGCCCTTGGCCACCGCCAAGCCTTCGGCTTCGGTCTTCACCGCACTGGCACGGCCGACTTTTTCCAAGCGATAGGATTCGCCGTCGGCCTCGGCTTGCACGCCTTGGGCTTTGTTCTTGGCGATGTCGATGCCGACCGAGGAGCGCGCCAGTTCCGACTGCATATCGGCCTTGCCGCGTGATTGCTCCAGCTCCAAACGCTGTCCTTGGGCCTTTTCTTCGGCCTTATAGGTCTCCTGCTGCTGATTGGCGATTTCGCGCGTCGTCAGCACATCGACCAGCTGCTGCGGAAAGACCACGTCCTGAATATACACGCCGCGGGTTTCGATGCGGTATTGCTTCAGCTTCTCGGTGATGTGGTCTTGCGCTTGTTCCTGTACCGCTTGGCGTTTTTCGATGAAGTCGATGGCGGGCATGGATTGTAGCTTGTCGCGGAAGTGATTGCCCACCGCCGCCTGCAGCACTTCGGTGACAAGGTTCAGCATGGTGCCGACAATCGAGATTACCTTCGGCGCTTCGGTATCCGGCACATGAATCTGCACTTGCAGATCGATGTCGAAGACAAAGCCTTCTTTCGATTTGGCGGTGATCTGTTTCAAGCTCTTGTCGAGGTCATGGGCCTGCGACGAGGCTTCCGCCCAGTTCAGCGTCAGGATGAAGGTCGGTACAATTTCCGCCGAATAGCAGCGCGGATTGATGGCGTATTTGCCGGTGCGCAGCGGCTCTTGCCAAATGCCGCGATGGCCGGGGCGAACCAGACTGCCGAATTTGAAATCGGCGCCGGAGGTGTCTTCGGTAGCAAGGCCCACATAAGCCTTCAGCACCGCCACTTCGCCTTGATTGACCACCAGCATCGGCACCAATTCGACCGACACCAGGAAAGGGTTCAAATTGTAAGCGCCATACATCAGCGGGTCGTGTTGCAGACCGATGCGGCCGCCTTTGTCGAGGAAGGCTTGGAAGTCCTGATAGTTGTTATGGACCTCATTCTTCACCGCCAGGATGGATTCCACCAAATCGGAATCGGCCACACCGGGCTGGGCTTCCAACTCGGAGATTTCCGAAAAATCACCCAAGCGATTGGCGATGGCACCTTTGGGCAGCGGCGGGCCTTCGTAGGTCGTCACGATACCGATCATGTCGACGACGCGGCCGGAGCCGAAATTCTTCGGCTCGATGCGCACCACATTCAGAGTCTCGGGGTCCAGCCCAAAGGTCTCGGGCTTGAGCCCATCGCGCCTCTCCAGCGCCGCATAGCGTTCATCAATAGGCACGCCGAAAACGGTGTCGCGGGTGATGACCAAAAAGCCCACCGGATGGATCGGCACCACGGTACCGGGCGGCAGCACGGGGCGCTGCACGCCTTTCTGCCCACCACCGGTGACGAAGGCCGCCACGTCATGGAAATTGTCGAATTCGGGTTTGTAGACGCCTGATTTGGCACCCACCGGCAAAGGCTCGCCGACCTGGGCGATGACAAGGCCGATCTGGCCCGCCGGGATCTGCACCATAGGATGGCGCGTCACATCGTAAAGCGGCCAGAATTTGAACTGGATGCCCGGCATCAACAGCCGCGCCTGATAGCCGGCCTCGCCTTCGAAAGCGATGGCGCAGTTGGCGGTCAACTTGCGAAAGCTGAAGCGCTTGCGCACCAGCCCGACTTCGGTCGGGCCGACGATCCGTACCGATTTGACGATATGGACCACGACCACGAATAGGATGATGGCAATCAGCCAACCATTGGCCGTGAGATCGACCTTTGGCAGAAAATCAAACATGAGAGGCCCCCTTTATTGCGCGCGCGTTTTCCTGCGATGCCAAAAGGCACCGGGAATCGAACGGCAATGGTTTGATGCGTTATGCCGGGTGAGCGCGGGATGCGCGTCTCCAAGTAGATGGCAGGCAAACATGTGGGCATGCCCCCCAGGCATTTCAAGCCCAGCAAAGCTCAGGCCCCATGCAAAAACCAGAGGGCCAGATACCGCGCGGCCGCATTGCGATTGTGCTTGACGGAAATTGTGACAA
>JARLIR010000094.1 GCA_031291635.1 Rhizomicrobium sp.
GTGCAAACCGGCTTGGCATGAGTTTCCTCGCCAAAGGTGGTGGCGAGCAGCATTTCCTTTTCGGCGTCCTTGTCGGGATAACCGATGTCGATCTGCAAGAGGAAGCGGTCGAGCTGGGCTTCCGGCAAGGGATAAGTGCCTTCCTGTTCCAGCGGATTCTGGGTCGCCAGGACATGGAAAGGCTTGGGCAGATCGTAACGCGTACCCGCCACGGTCACTTGCCGCTCCTGCATCGACTGCAGCAAGGCGCTTTGGGTGCGCGGCGAGGCGCGGTTGATTTCATCGGCCATCAAAAGCTGGGTAAAGACCGGGCCTTTGAGAAAGCGGAAGGCGCGGTGGCGGTCGTCGGTCTCTTCCAGCACTTCGGAGCCGATAATGTCAGCGGGCATCAGATCAGGCGTGAACTGGATGCGCTTCCAATCCATGCCGAGCACGATGCCGAGCGATTCCACCAGCTTGGTCTTGGCCAGACCAGGCACGCCGATGAGGAGGCCATGGCCACCCGCCAGCAGGGTAATCAGGGTTTGCTCGATGACCTCATGCTGACCAAAGATGACCTCGCCCACACCGGCGCGGACACGGCCCGCGATCTCGGCAGCCCGTTCGGCGCGCAGCACCGCCGGCCCTTTGACATCTTCGCCGATCGTATCGCTCATCGTTTCGCTATCCAGGTTCAGGCTTAAGTGAAGCGGCAGGTTGCAGTCGAAGCGCGAGCCCGCCTATCTTGGGGCGCCGGTCACCCGCCGTTTGTACCGCGTAAGGACTTGGCCAACAAGGATAAGAGCCCGCCATGGGGTGCGGAATTCCTGAACATTTGGCCATTCAGGCAAACCGAGAAAGGCCCTTTGCCTGGTGGATGCCCGCGTTCCCTTTACGGCCCACGGCCTTGCCGCCCGGCTGTTGCCCGCCATGCCGCCCTTGCCGCTGGCGCCGCAGCGGGGCGATTACGACCTCAATCCGGCGATGCGCCCGACCAGCCCGCGCCCGCTTGCCGCCGCCGCGGTGCTGATTCCGATCGTGGCCCGAGCCGAGCCCACCATCCTCTTTACCACCCGCAGCCAGCAGCTCTCGCGCCATGCCGGACAGGTCAGTTTTCCGGGCGGACGCCACGATCCCGAAGATACATCGCTGACGGCCACCGCTTTGCGCGAGTTGGAAGAAGAAGTCGGCATCGCCCCATCTTTCGTGACGGTACTGGGCTATCTCGAGCCCTACGAAACCGTGACGCATTTTGCCGTTTTGCCGGTGGTGGGACTGCTTAGCGATGGCTTCACCGTTACCGCCGATGCCAGCGAAGTCGCTTGCGTGTTCGAAGTGCCGCTGGCCTATCTGCTCGATAAAGCGAGCCTGGAAGAACAGCGCTTCGAGATCAACGGCCTGTCGCGGCGGGTCTACGCCTTTCACTATGGCCCGCATAGAATATGGGGCGCCACCGCCGCCATGTTGGTGAATTTGCGCGAGCAGCTGGCATGAGTGTCAAGTCATGACCCGTCTTGAGCTGCAGCCCTGGATGACGGCACCGGAAACCGTGACGCTGATGACGGTGTTGGGCGAAGCGCGCTTTGTCGGCGGCGTGGTCCGCAATGCCCTGCTCGGCCAGCCGGTCAGCGATATCGATATCGCCACGCCGCATCGCCCCGAAAAAGTGACAGCACTGCTGCAAGCGGCCGGGATCAAAGCGGTGCCCACCGGTATCGCCCATGGCACCATCACCGCCGTGGTCAAAGGCAAAGTCTTTGAAGTCACCACTTTGCGCCGCGATGTGGCAACCGACGGCAGGCACGCCGTGGTGGCTTTCACCACGGATTGGGAGGAAGACGCCGAGCGGCGCGATTTCACCATGAACGCGCTTTATGCCGATGCCGATGGCACGGTGTACGACAGCGTCGGCGGCATTGCTGACCTGGAGGCCGGGATTGTGCGTTTTGTCGGCGATGCGGTGGCGCGCATTCGCGAGGACTATTTGCGCATTCTGCGCTTCTTTCGCTTTCACGCCTGGTACGGCAAAGGCCCGCTCAACGCCGAAGCGCTTTATGCCTGCGACAAGGAAAAGGCAGGACTGACCAAGCTATCCGGCGAACGCATCGCCAAGGAAATGCTGAAGCTGTTGCAGGCCGAAAATCCTGTGCCGGTGCTGATCGCGATGGGTGAGACCGGTATTTTGCCCGAGATCGTGCCGGGGGCGTCCGACATCATGCGGCTACGCCGTTTGGCTTCGCTGGATGCTGCGATGGGCTATGCGCCGGATGGCATCTTGCGTTTGGCGGCGCTGTTACCGCGCGAGCGCGCTGTCTTGGTAGCGCAAGTCATCGCGGCGCGCTGGAAACTGTCGAACGCACAAAAGGACCGTCTGATCGCCGCCTCTGCCGCCGCCAAAGACATGGCACTGTTCAGCGACATCCAAGCGGCGCGGCGGCTGCTCTATCGCTTAGGGCCGGAGCGTTTCCGCGATGCCTTGCAGCTGAGCCTGGCCGAAGAGACCCGTGACGGCGCGCAATGGCGTTCGCTGCTGACGGCAGCAGAGCGCCTTACCGTGCCCCACTTCCCCTTCAGCGGCGCTGATGTTTTGGCGCGCGGCCTCTCCCCGGGCCCGGCAGTCGGCAAAGTGTTGCAGGCGGTCGAAAGCTGGTGGATCGAGCATGATTTTCCCGAGGATGCGCCCCTCTTGGCGGCACAACTGGATGACGCGATAAAGGCGAACCCGTAATGCAATTTGAAATTTTGGACACGCTCAGCCTGCCCGGCCATGCCGCCAAGCAGAATGAAGATGGCTTTGCGGCCGAAGCTGTCGCCGTGGCGGTGCTGGATGGAGCGACACCCGTCGCCGAACCGCTGCTGCCTGGCAGAAGCGACGCGGCGTGGTTGTCGCAATTTGGCGCCCGGCGGCTGCTCAGCCATATCAAAGCGGGCGGCGGGGCGCGCGCCGCCTTGCGCCATGCCATGGCCGATGCCGAGCATTCGTTTAACGGCTTGCGCAAACGCGCCCCCAAAGAACGCTACGAGCTGCCCTATGCTTCGCTGATCTTCGCCGTGCCGACTGAGAGCGGTTTCGATGCGCTGTGGTTTGGCGATTGTTCAGCGCTGGTGGAGCGGCCCGATGCCACTGTGGAGGTGCTGGGTTCAGCTTTTGATCACCGCGGCGCCGAAGCGGGCGAGGCTCTGCGCTATAGCGAAGCCAGCGGCCTAGCGCCTGTGGGGGCTTTGACGCGCGCCGCCGCGTTGCCGCTGTTTCAAGCCAGCCGCGCCAAGGTGAACCTGCCCGGTGGCAGCTATCTCTTTGGCGTCGAACCGCAAGCCTCCGAACAGGTGGCGCGGGCCAAGATCACGGCGCCGGAGGGCACGCTGGTTCTTCTCTGCACCGACGGCTTTCTGGCTTTGGCCAGCGATTATGGCCTTTATGATTCGCAAAGCCTGCTAGCGGCAGCGGTGGGAAAAGGCCTGGCGGCGTTGGGCGCGGAACTGCGGGCAGTAGAGGAAGCCGATGCCGAAGGGCGTCAATTCCCGCGCTTTAAGAAGAGCGACGACGCCACGGCGGTGCTGGCTAGATTGGTTTAACCGACGCCCATCGTGTGCATGACGCCATCGATGCCGCCTTGTTGATTGAAGCGCACGAAGCCATCCCACAGCATGCGCAAGGCGACAAAGAACACGATGAAGACACCGGCGTAGCTCACCCAGGGATATTTGTGCAGCAGCTTAGCGATCAAGGTCGCGGCCAAGCCCATCAGGGCGATAGAGAGCGACAGACCAATCAGCAGCACTTCAAGATGGTCGCGCGCCGCACCAGCCACCGCCAGCACGTTGTCGAGCGACATAGAAACGTCGGCGGCGGCGATGGAAACGATGGCGCGGCGCACCGCCTTGCCATGGGCTTTGGTGTGGCACTTGAGCTGCGGCGGACCGTCGTTGGAGCAAGGATGGTCACCGGCCAGCAATTTGGCGGCGTGAAATTCTTTGTTGGCATATTGCACATCGCGCCACAGTCGCCAGGTCACCCAGAGCAGCAACACGCCACCGGCAATCACCAGCGGCACGAAACGCAGCAGATGCACGGCGAACACAGCCAGCACGATGCGCAAAGCCACCGCCGCAGTCAGCCCCCAGAGGATCACCGTCTTGCGATCAGCTTTAGCGACTTGCGCGGCACTCATGCCAATGACGACGGCATTGTCGCCCGCCAGCACCACATCGATCAGCAGAACCTGGAGCAGGGCGAAAAAGCCCCCCTCGGTGAACATGTCCAGGATATTGAAACCAGCCAACGGTGCGATCCTTGGTCAAGGCAATAGAGTCGTGGGTCACGCTCTTACAGGAGCTCTCGGTGTGCCGTCATCTGTTTGCTGGGCGGCGAGCGCGTCCCTAGATGTGGGGAGAGCCACCGCGGATTGCCAGTGTTGGCGGTGAAAATAGCGGAAAATCCTTATCTTTCTTGCACCACCCTCAACTTCTAAGCGAAGATTCGCCATGACCGGGAAAGCCACCGGTTTGGCGCAAGCCCTCGCCGAGCACCATCGCCGCCGACAGCGCCACGTTGATCGAACGCAGGCCGGGGCGCATGGGAATCAGCAGTCTGGCCTCGGCCGCGGCATGGACCGCATCGGGCACGCCGGCACTCTCGCGGCCCAAGAGCAGAATGTCCGTGGGCTGAAAGGCAAAACCGCTATAGGGCTCCGCCGCCTTGGTGGTGAGCAGCAACAGCCGCGCCCCGCTGCGGGCGGCTTGAAAAGCCTGCCAGCTGGAATGGCGGTTGACCTCGGCTTGGCCCAGGTAGTCCATGCCCGCGCGCTTCAGTTTCGATTCGCTCCACAGAAAGCCGCAAGGCTCGATAATATCGATGGCCACGCCGAGACAGGCGCCAAGACGAATCAAGGTGCCGGTGTTCTGGGGTATATCGGGCTCAAACAAAGCTAGTCGCATGGTGCAATCTTGAGGATGACGTAGGGATATTTATGCGGGCTTTTTGGCCAGCAAAGTCTAGGGAATACTTGTCTTTTGTGCGGCATCGTGCCGCAATACCCATTGCCAATGACTCACTAATTTGGCCTTCTCCGTTCTTCAGGCGCGCTGTTTTATCGCGGGGTCCCTTCCCGAACCGCCAATGAGGTGACTTCCGTGGTGAATGCAACAAACCCCGAGCCGACACGGCGTGATTTTCTCTACATCGCCACCGGAGCGGCGGTCACGGTCGGCGCCGCTTTTGCCGCTTGGCCCTTCATCGACCAAATGAACCCGTCGAGCGCGGTTCTCGCCATGGCCTCGATCGAGGTCGATCTGGCGGCGATCCAGCCGGGCCAGCAAGTCATCTTCAAATGGCGCGGCCATCCTTTGTTCGTCCGCCGCCGCACCGCCAAAGAGATCGCCGCCGCCCGCGCCGTGCCGGTCTCCAGCCTGGTGGACGGCCTGGCGCGCAACGCCAATCTGAAAGATAGCGCCCCGGCCAGTGACGAAAATCGCGTCATCAAACCGGAATGGCTGGTGTTGGTCGGGGTCTGCACCCATTTGGGCTGCATCCCCACCGTCTCCACGCCGCAATCGCCGCAAGGCAGCTTTGGCGGCTGGCTCTGCCATTGCCACGGCTCGGAATACGACACCGCCGGGCGCATCCGCAAAGGTCCGGCGCCGCAGAATCTGTTCGTGCCGCCTTACGCCTTCACCGGCCCCACCAAAATCAAGATCGGCTAAGGGAAACGACCATGGCGGAGCACTCGTCCTATGTTCCCGGCTCGGGCTTGACGCGCTGGCTCGATCAGCGCCTGCCCATCATCCGGCTGGTGAACGACAGCTTTGTGAGCTTTCCCACACCGCGCAATTTGAACTTCTGGTACACGTTCGGCGGTGTGCTGACTTTCATGCTGGCGATCCAGATCGTCACCGGCATCGTGCTGGCGATGCATTATGTGCCCAATTCGGAGATGGCCTTCCTCTCGGTCGAGCAGCGCATCATGCGCGAAGTCAATTACGGCTGGCTGATCCGCTATCTGCATTCCAACGGCGCCTCGATGTTCTTCCTCGCCGTTTATATTCATATGTTCCGCGGGCTTTATTACGGCTCTTACAAATCGCCGCGCGAAGTGCTGTGGATCCTGGGCGTCTTCATTTATCTCTTGATGGTGATGACCGCTTTCTTCGGTTACGTGCTGCCTTGGGGCCAGATGTCGTTCTGGGGCGCCACCGTGATCACCAGCCTGTTCAGCGCCTTGGACCAATTGGTGCCGCATCTGGGTACCTCCATCACCACTTGGCTGTGGGGCGGCTTTGCGGTCGATGACGCCACGTTGAACCGCTTCTTCTCGCTGCATTATCTGATGCCGTTTGTGATCGCCGGGGTGGTGGGGCTGCACATCTGGGCGCTGCATGTGCCGGGCAACAACAATCCGCTCGGCATCGATGTGAAAGGCCCGCAGGACATGGTGCCCTTCCATCCCTATTACACGGTGAAGGACGGCTTCTTCCTGGTGCTCTTCATCATCGTCTTTCTGAGCTTTGTCTTCTACGCCCCCAACTTCTTCGGCAATCCGGACAATTACATTCAAGCCAATCCGATGGTGACGCCGACCGACATCGTGCCGGAATGGTACCTTTTGCCCTTCTACGCCATGCTGCGCAGCGTGCCGCAAAAGCTGCTGGGCGTGCTGGTGATGGGCGGCGCGCTCGTCAGCTTGTTGTTCCTGCCTTGGCTCGACAGTTCCAAGGTGCGCTCGTGCCGCTTCCGCCCGCTGATGAAGCAGCTGTTCTGGATCTTCGCCGCCGATTGCGTGCTCTTGGGCTTTTGCGGTTCGCAGACGGCGGATGCGAGCTGGACCATCGCAGGGGCGCAATTGCCACTGGTGTGGATCGCGCGGCTGGGGACCCTCTTCTACTTCGCTTTCTTCTGGGTCTTGATGCCTTGGATCGGCAAGATCGAAGTGACGCGGCCTTTGCCCGAAAGCATTGCGCAATCGGTTTTGGGAGACGGCGAATGAGAAAACTTCTGCCGCTCCTGGCTGTCGTCGCACTCGTATCCGCCTCCGCTGTGGCGCAATCGAGCAGCGAACCGGTGCCGCCCAAAGAGATGAAGTGGTCCTTCGACGGCGTCTTCGGCACCTATGATCGCGGCGCCTTGCAGCGCGGCTTTCAGATTTACAAAGAGGTCTGCTCCTCCTGCCACAGCCTGAATATGGTGGCATTTCATGATCTGGCCGGACCGGGCGGGCCGGGTTTCACCGAGTTGCAAGCCAAGGCGATTGCGGCGGGCTACAAAATCCCTGCCGAGCCTAATGAACGCGGTGAAATCACCGACGAGCGCGGCAACCGGCTGACGCGGCCGGGCGTGCTGGCCGATCATTTCCCGCAACCCTTCCCCAATGAACAAGCCGCGCGCGCCAACAATGGTGGAGCGCTGCCACCGGATCTGTCGCTGATCATCAAGGCGAGAAATGGCGGGGCCGATTACGTCTATTCCATTCTCACCGGCTTTACCGAGACGCCGCCGCATGGCTTCGCGGTGATGAGCGGCAAATATTACAACCCCTATTTTGCGGGCCGGAATATCTCGATGCCGCCCCCCCTGAAGCGGGGCAGCGTGAGCTTCGCGGACGGCACGCCTGCCTCGGTGAGCAATGAAGCCAAGGCGGTGGTGACCTTCCTGGCTTGGGCCTCAGAGCCGCAACTGGAAGCGCGCCATCGCATCGGCTTTGAAGTGCTGGCGTTTCTGCTGCTGCTGGCAGGGCTCCTCTTCCTCGCCTACCGCAAAGTCTGGCACGACAAGCATTGAGGCTTTTGACACTGTAATCCGGCCTTGGCGGGCAGATCACGCCAAGCCATAAGCCGTTTGCAAAGCACAGAGCGCGACGCCACATCGATGCGAAGCGAAGAGCTAGATTTTGCTGGCAAGGGGTGCGTGCCCCAACCCCTCACCTGAAAAATCAGCGGAGTTGGCAGCGTTCGCTGTTTGCGATGCACGAGCAATTGTGGTGGAGCCCTGCTAACCCCGTGATTTTTCTTTCTCTCCCTCAAAGGGAGAGGAACTGCGTAAGTGGCACTCAGTGCATGTGATCAAAGTTGATCGCGAAGGCGATGTCGGAGACGTATTCGTGGCGCTCCAGCGCGGTGCGGTAATCGCCGTCGCGGAAGATGCCTTTGGTGAAGCGCTGAAAAAAATCCGTCACTTCGCGCCGAGGCAAATCGCAGCAATAGACCCGGATGACGACGCGCGCGCCTTTGGAATCGGGAAATTTCGCTGCCACTTGGCCATCGACCACAGTGTCGATGCAGTCGTAAAGCCGCTCCTGGAAGCGCAGCAATTCACGCGTCACATCCGACCACGGGCCTTGCTCAAAGAGGAACAGCTGCCATTCATCGGCGCTGTCACCCTTGGCGACAAATTCGACGGCAATATCGGTGGGAGCGTCCATCGCGAGAAACCTGTTTACGGCCGGATGATGCCTGTGGCGGAGCCGGGGCGCAATTGCTGCGCGATTCGCAGGCCCTGCAAAGGCGCCTGTCAGTTTTTTTTTGACGAATCCCGGTAATCGGAGAGGGCCACAAAAAAGGTGGCCAGGGCGCCGGCCAAGATGCCGAGCGGCACCGCCAGCAGCACATCGGTATCGGTACCGAAGACCACAATCGTGGTGACGATCATGCCCGTGAGCTGGGCAAATCTCGGCATCGTCCAACGGGTTAGAGCGATTTTTTGCGGCTGAGTCTTCATCCCGCAAGGCTAACCGGGGCGCCGGCGCAAATGAAGAAGATGCTTAAGGAAAGGTTAATATTCGCGCGGAAGGATCAGTCCGCAGGCGGCTCGGGATAGAGGACGCCAGCAGCGGCGTCTTCGGCATCATGGGCGTGGTTGATGGCGCGCTTGAGGGCGGCGTCGAGTTGGTCGCAGCGCAGCACGACTTTGCCCTCCACCACTTCGGCCACCGCATGGCGCGCGACGGAGAAATCACCGCCGTTTTCAACATAGACGACGAGGCTGTGGTCATGGACCGCGCGCACGGCGCCGACCTTGACGTCGCCGTCATGGACGAAAACGTCATAACCGACTTCGATAGGCCCGATTTCGTTTGTTTTGCTCATAGCCCAAGCTTAACCGAGACGCCGGTAGCCGCCTAGACAAAACGGCGCTTAATGGGCGTCCCAATCGTAGGGTTCGCCGTGCAAATGGCCGATGACCGCCCGCATCCGTACCGGAAGCTTGCTGCAAAAGAGCACGATTCCACTATTGCCCGCCGACTTTACGGCATCGCGGGGCAGCGTGAAGTCGCCGCGCTCGTCGATATAAATGAAAACGTCGCGGATATTCGCGCGGCGCACATGACCGACAATGCCTTCGGAATCGTCGACGAAGACGTCGTCGCCTGCTTCGATGCGCAATGGTAAGGCCATGGGGGCTCCTGCTTTAGCTGCCCCATCGTAATGTCTTTTACGATAATGAGTGATGAATGATGCCCAATCCCGGCGATCATTCGCATCCGGAATGTCAGCAAACGGAACAGCCGTGAGTACAACTACCGATGGGAAACGCTATTCGGCGAGCTTCAAACCGGCCTGGCGCAGCTTGTTGCGGATCTCTTCGGCGTGCTCGGCATCGCGGGCCTCCACCGTCATGCCCAGATGCGCCAGCTTGGCCGAGGTGTCGGTGGCCATGCGATTGTGCAGCACTTCGAGGATATTGCCGCCCGCCTCGCCCACCAGCGTCGCCACCAAAGCGAGCACGCCGGGGCGGTCCACAATCTCCACCACCAGCGACAGGATGCGCCCCTCGCGCGACAACTCGCGCAGGATGACATTGGAAAGCAGGCGCATATCGACATTGCCGCCCGAGAGGATCAGCCCGACCTTTTTGCCGCGGAACAACTCCGGCCGCGCCATGACGGCGGCAAAGGGCGAGGCGCCAGCGCCTTCGACCAGGGTCTTTTCGATTTCGAGCAACGCGGCGATGGCATGTTCGACTTCGGCCTCGGTGACCAGAATGATGTCTTTGACCAGCGCGCGCACCACTTCGGTGGTCAGAACACCCGGCTCTTTGACGGCGATGCCTTCGGCCATGGTCTGGCCGATGCAAGGCAGGTTCTCGCCCTTCACCGCATTGTACATGGAGGGGTAGACGCGCGTCTGAACGCCGTAGATTTCGATCTCGGGATAGAGCGCCTTGGCGGCCACCGCGACGCCGGATATGAGGCCACCGCCACCGATCGGCACCACCAGGGCATCGAGCTTGCCTGCATCGGCGAGCATTTCGAGCGCCACTGTGCCCTGCCCGGCCATGATCTTGGCATCGTCATAAGGATGGACAAAGACGAGATTTTCCGCCGCCGCCAAAGCCCGGGCATGCACCGAGGATTCCGTCAGGGTGGCACCTTCCAGTACCACGCGGGCGCCAAAGCCTTTGGTGTGTTTGACCTTGGAAAAGGGCGTCCCCAGCGGCATCACAATGGTGGCCGGAATACCAAGCCGCCCGGCATGATAAGCAACGCCTTGGGCGTGGTTGCCTGCCGACATGGCAATGACGCCGCGGCCCCGCTCTTCGGCGGTAAGCGACATCAGCTTGTTGAGAGCGCCGCGATCCTTGAACGAGGCAGTGAACTGCAGATTTTCGAATTTGAGCCAGATCTCGCAGCCGGAAAGCTCGGACAGCGTGCGCGAAGGGCGGGTGGGCGTGTGTTCGACGGCGCCTTGGATGGTCTTGGCCGCCACACGTACGTCTTCAATCGAGATGGGCAACACCGTCTAACCCTCGAAAAGCGGCGCGAGATATGGCCCCGATAGGCGCCCAAATCAATCATTCCCTGCGCCCCTTAGAATGCCCCCGATTTCGGTGCGGCCTCTCAGCCCGGGGACCTCGGGCGGGCAAGCGGCCCGGTTGTGCGGCGAACCGCCGCTTGGGGTGCGTCCGCCACAGCCAATCCGCCCAGGGCGAGACCTATGATAAGGAATTTGCCGAGCATAATCCTGGAACGCCTTTCGCTCGCCCGCTCCGTCGCGCTACAGTTTTGCACCGTTTCACAGGTGGAAGCCCCATGACCGAAGACAATCGTATTCGCAACATCGTGATCGTGGGCGGCGGTACCGCCGGCTGGATGGCCGCAGCGAGTTTTGCGCGCTTCTTAAAGCCGCTTGGCTGTCACATCGAATTGGTCGAATCCGAGGAAATCGGCAGTATCGGCGTCGGTGAGGCCACCGTCCCGCCGGTGATGGATTTCATCCGCGTCCTCGGCATCGACGAGAACGACCTGATCCGCAAGACCCAGGCCACCTTCAAGCTGGGCATTCAATTTCAGGATTGGCTGCGCCCCGGACATGCCTGGAGCCATCCCATTGGTCAGATCGGCTTTGACATCGACGGGGTGCCGTTCGGCGCTTATTGGCTGAAGGAACGTCTGGCGGGCCGCGCCGCGCCGCTCGAAGCCTATAGCTTGGCGGCTCAGGCGGCCGAGCATGGCAAGTTCATGCGCCCCATCGTGGCGCCCAATTCGCCGCTCGAACGCATCAACTATGCCCTGCATTTCGATGCCGTGCTGTTCGCCCGCTATATGCGCAGCTTTGCCGAAGCCCGCGGCGTGGTGCGCACCGAAGGCCGCGTCGTCTCGGTGGTGCAGCGGCCCAATGACGGCTTGGTCGAAAAGCTGGTGCTGGAGAGCGGCAAGACCATCGAAGGCGATCTCTTCATCGATTGCTCGGGCTTCCAAGCCATTCTGATCGAAGGCGCCCTCAAGACCGGTTACGAAGACTGGAAGCAGTGGCTACCCTGCGATCGTGCCGCCGCCGTGCCGGTGCGCCAGACCCGCGCGCCCGCCACCTATACGCTCTCCAAGGCGCTGGATGCCGGTTGGCAGTGGCGCATTCCGCTGCAGCATCGCACTGGTAACGGCTATGTTTATTGCAGCGAATTTTCCAGCGACGAAGCCGCGCTCGAAACCCTGAAGGCCCATGGCGATGGCGAGGAGATGAACGATCCCTTGCTGATCAACTTCAGCAGCGGACGGCGCAAGCAGTTCTGGAGCAAGAACGTGGTGGCGCTGGGTCTGGCCAGCGGCTTCCTGGAATCCTTGGAATCAACCAGCATTCACCTGATCCAAAAAGGGCTGATGCTGCTGCTCCGCTTCTTCCCGGATCGCAATTTCGAACCGGCCGATCGTGATCGCTACAACACGCAGCTGGCCGCCGAATTCGAACGCGTGCGCGACTTCCTGCTGCTGCACTACACGACCAGCGAACGCGAGGACACGCCGTTCTGGCGCCATTGCAAGAACCTGCCGCTGACCGACAGCCTGAAGGAGCGGCTGGAGCTGTTCCGCGGCTATGGCCGCATACTGGGCGAAGACAGCGACCTCTTCCCGGCCCAGAGCTGGCTTTCCCTGCTCACCAGCCAAGGCGTGACGCCGCGCAGCCACGATCCCTTGGCCGATACGCTCGACCCGGCCGTGGTGACGGCAACACTGGAAAATATCAAAAACGTGGTGGCCGAATGCGCGAAGGCGATGCCGACGCATCAGGAATTCATCGCCAAGAACTGCGCCGTCTAGGCAGCAAGGGCCACCGCACCACGGTGGCCCGAGCGCCCACAGGGCGTCTCGGTATCGAACCAATCGGATTTGTCACGGAAAGTGGTAGCAGCGGAGGGATTTGAACCCCCGACCAAGGGATTATGATTCCGTTGTAAATCAAGTCGAATCAACGCATTGCCCGCCGAATGTGCCGCTGGTGTCCTTGAGCAGTGAAGGCACCGGACCTGCCGCTTGAAATGGGCTTCGGTTCGGGGGGCATCAGCACCTGACTTGCCGGCCGCTCCAGCGGCGAGTCGATATCTCTCCGGATCGCGGGAGCCCCCGCCTTGGGTTTCGGACCGTTCCATAGCCAAGAGCAGATCGGGTGGGCTGGTAACTCGGGATCCCACCGCTGCTCCGACGCCCCAACCCGCCATGCGTCATACCCTCAAGGGCCGAGGCTGCGTCGGGAAAGACCTTTTTCACGATCCCATCTATCACTGTTCGATCACGAGTTTCTGCCCCGCCGACAGTCACGCGACGAGACTCTATCCCCAAGCGGTCGCGTGTCAGTTCCTCCTGACGAGCGCGTCCGCAACCCTTCCAAGTTGGAGCCAAGGATTAGGCTACGCCAAGAGTGCCTCCAAGCATTCAGCATTATTTGAAAGCTTTTCTGGAGAAATTCTCGCTCCGGCCACCACGAGGGCCCGACCCTGGACATAATCCTTGGTGGCGTTCACGGAGTCGAGCGCGACCACACGGCCTTGCTTGAGATAGACGATCGAGAAGCTCCGCCGATCCGATGATTCCGGCACGCTTGTCGCCGATCTGCGTAGTAGGGTCCCACTTTGAAGGATGGACGACAAGTCCCTTGAACTTACTTTGCTCACGGAATCGGACTCCCCTCTCGGCTTCGTTCGTCGCCTGCTCAAGCGCGGGTATTCATGGCGACACCGCCCACGTAGTGGCCGTGCAGTAAGGCGTGGCCAAAAACGTCGTCGCGGTAGTGCTCCTGCTGGGCGGGAGCACTGGCGCCACTCCAACCCGGCTCCCAGACCCAACCCGATGGGTTCGCCACGTAAAA
>JARLIR010000095.1 GCA_031291635.1 Rhizomicrobium sp.
CGCACCGCGCCCTCGACCACCTTGTAGGAATAGCGGGCTTCGTCGCCCTTGGAATAAATGATTTCGTTGCGGCCGAAGCGAACGCTGGCCCCGACCTTGTCCATTTCGGATTTGGTGATGCAGCCGGCATCCGCGAAAAAACGGCAACCGCTCTCGCAGCCCGCCGGTTTTGCCGTATCGGCGGGGACATCAAAGCCGGTCGTTGCCAACCTGCGCTGCACGGGGACTCCTGTACTCCGCGGCGCACCACAGAGACAGGGCGCCGCAGCCCCCACAATAACGCCGAGGGGCGGCCCTCTGTAAAGAGCCGCCCCCCGTACGTAATTACCGAAAATACCTTATATTTTATAAGGCTATTAGAGCTTCAGCGCCGTCTGGACGATGCCGTCTTTGGCCGCCGACACCGTAAAGCCGAGGTCTTTGGTCAGCGCCAGCATCTGCGTGTTTTCTTCGAACACATCGCCGTAAAGCTCCAGCACGCCAAAGGATTTCGCGTAATCGACAATGCGCTTCATCAGCGCCGTACCGAGGCCGCGGCCCTTGAGATCGGAGCGGACGATGACCGAATACTCAGCCTTCGCCTTGTCCGGATCGGCCGAGAAGTTGGCGATGCCGATAAGCTCGCTCTTGTCGTTGAAGAGCACAAACGCCATGTCGCGATCGTAATCGATGTGCGTCAGGCGGCTGAGCAGCGCGGTCGGCAGCGAGCGCATCGTCGAGAAGAAGCGCAGACGGACGTCTTCGGGCGTCAACTTGCCGAAGAATTCGTTGAACGCCTTGTAGTCTTCCGGACGAACCGGGCGAACGAAGAATTCGCCGAGGCCGCTGATGGCTTCGTGGGCTTCCAGTTCCTTGGGATAGGGCTTGATCGCCAGATGCGCATCGCGCGGACCGGTGACGGGACCGCCCAGTTTGATACGGGCGTCAACGGCAATCACGCCCTTCTCGTCCGCGAGAAGCGGGTTGATGTCGAGTTCCTTGATCTCCGGGAAGTCGCTGATCAGCTTGGAGACGCGCACCAGCACGTCGGCGACATCGTTGATCGCCGCCGGCGGGCGATCGCGATAACCCTGAAGCTGCTTGTAGATACGGGTGCGGGTGATCATATCGACGGCCAGCGTCGTGTTGATCGGCGCCAGCGCCAGGGCGCTGTCGTTGACCACTTCCACCGAGACACCGCCCTGACCGAACAGCAGATAGGGGCCGAAGGTCACGTCGGTGGCAACACCGATGATCAGCTCATAGGCGCGCGGGCGCTTGATCATTTCCTGCACCAGGAAGCCTTCGATTTTGGCGTCCGGGCAATTCTTGGCAATGGTCACAAGCATCGCGTCGGCTGCGGTCTTGGCGGCTTCCGGCGTTTCGAGATTGAGCTTGACGCCGCCGACATCGGATTTGTGGGTGATGTCGGGCGACATGATCTTGATCACGATCGGCGAATTCCAATCGGCGGAGATCGCGGCAACATCAGCCGGGGTCTTGGCCGCTTTGGAGCGGGCGATTGGGATCTGATAGCACTCGAAGAGGTCCGACAGGCTGACGGCATCGAGCCACATCTGCTTGTCTTTCACGGCCGCATCGATGATCGACTTGGCGCGGGCTTCATCCGGCGCGAAATTCTCGGCCTTCGACGGCGGGATTTCCTGCAGGAGGTTCTGCACGCGGGCATAACGGGCCATGTGCATGAAGCCGCGAACGGCCTTTTCCGGCGTTTCAAAGGTCGGGATACCGGCAGCGCGATAGGCCGCGCGGGCCTTTTCGGTCTCTTCCGAGGAACCCAGCCAGTTGGTCAGGATCGGACGATTGCAATCCTTGGAGGCGTCGATCACGGCCGAAGCGCCTTCAAAAGCCGAAGCGGTCGCGGTCGGGCAATAGAGCGCCACGATACCGTCCACATCGGGCGCCTCGTAGGCGATCTTCATGGAGTCGTACCAACGCTTGTAGTCGGCGTCACCGATGATATCGACCGGGTTGCCGTGGCTCCAGGTGGTGGGGAGGATGGCGTCGAACTTCTTCTTGGTTTCGTCGGTCAGATTGACCATCTGGCCGCCAAGATCGGAGAGGGCGTCCACCGCCATCACGCCAGCGCCGCCGCCATTGGTGACGATGAGGAGGCGATCGCCGCTGACGCGGGGACGGTTCGACAGGGTTTCGATCGCGTCGAAGATTTCGTCGAGATCGTTGGCGCGCAGAATGCCGCAACGCGAGAAGGTGGCATCATAGACGCCATCGGCACCGGCGAGTGCGCCGGTATGCGAGGCGGCAGCAGCAGCAGCAGCAGCGCTACGGCCCGACTTGATGGCGATGACCGGCTTGACGCGAGCAGCGGCGCGAGCGGCCGAGATAAAGGCGCGGGCGCTGAAATCGGCGGCATGACCGGCGGCTTCCACGTACATGACGATGGAATCGGTGTCCGGATCCTGGGCCAGATAATCGAGCATGTCGCAGAAGGCGGCATCGGCTTGGTCACCCATCGAGATCAGATGGCTGAAACCAACGCCGCGGCTGACGGCCCAATCGAGCATGGTGCAGACCAGCGCGCCCGACTGGGACACGAAGGCGACTTTGCCCTTCTTGGCGGGAACTTCGGCGAAAGAGGCGTTGATGCCGGCCGGGGTCGAGATGACACCGAGGCAATTCGGGCCAACGATGCGCAGATTGTAGGGGCGGGCCGCATCAAGCATCTTGCGCTCGAGGGTGATGCCCTCTTCCAACATGATGTCGCGCAGACCAGCGGTGATGACGATGGCGGCGCGGGTGCCGCGCTTGCCGAGTTCTTCGATGGTCTGGGGAATCGAGCCAGGCGGGGTGGCGATGACGGCCAGATCCGGCGTAATCGGCAGGCTGGCGATATCTTTGTAAGCAACGACGCCGTTGACGGCTGTCGCCTTGGGATTAACCGGCATGATGGGGCCCTTGAAGCCGCCATTCAGCAGATTGGACATCAGAATGCCGCCCACAGAGCGATCGCGGGTGCTGGCACCAATCAAAGCGATGCTTTTCGGATGGAAGAAAGCGTCAATATTCTTGATCGACATGCGTCGCGCCTCTTTTAGGAAGTTTGGGGCCTGTTAAACCTTGAAAGCCAACATTGCCAGCGGTTCAGTGTGGGCCGAATTGTCTCGCCACGGTTTCCCGGACGGTCTGCTGATGGCGTGCCACGACATCGCCGCGGATACCAGGGACCACACTGCCGAAGTGCACGTGGTCGACGACACTAAGCCCGCAAACGGCCGCAACATGCTCGTCAAAGAGCGTGCGTACGGCCTCCCAGGCGCCGGTCTTGCGCACCCATTCGCTGGGGGCACCAGAGGCGGTGAAACTGATGAGCTTGCGCCCGACAAGCAGGGGCTCATTGCCAGCTCTGCCTTTTCCGTAGGCAAATCCAAGGCCAAAGACGCGGTCGAGATAGCCTTTCAGCATGCCCGGCGGCGAATTGAGCCAAAACGGGTAAAACAGGGCGAAGACATCCACATCGGCGAGCATAACGCGCTCACTGACGACATCGGGGCGTGGTGCGTAGCCCGCCGCAGACGGAATCTCATCCGCCTTTAGGCAAGGATCGAACGCCAAACCATAGAGATCGCGCATGATTGTTTTATGTCCGAGCGCCTCGGCGCCCTCGACATAGGCCACAGCCAGCGACGCGACAAAGCTCTTCGGATTGGGGTGGGCAATGATCAAGGCATGTTGCATGGCAGTGGTCCCGGGCCGGCTCGCGGGCCTTCTTTAGAAAGCCCGACATGGACTTGGCATTGCGCAATATCAAAATCGCACCAAGGCGGCTTCGGTTCTACCTGTATTTGCCACGTGTTTTCCCTTATGACATCACCTGGGGTGGCTGCGGACGTGGCGCTGCCTGCGGCAATATGCTGCCGCAGACCTAGGCCGCACTTCGCGTTTAGAATTCACACAGGGGGCCCTCCCCCTTTCGCAAACAGGATGAAACCGCCATGGCAAACGATGACGTCAAAAAGCTGTCAGACGATGTGGGTGAGTTGAAAGCCGGTTTCACGAAGATCGCCGATACCTTATCCGATCTCGTGCGCCAGCGCGGCCAGGAAGCCGCCGCCCGGATCGAACGGACCGCCGAGGATACTTGGGCCGAAGCCAAGGAAAAGCTCGAAGGCGTGAAAGCCAAAATCCATGAAGAGCCTGTGGTTGCCGTGGGCATTGCCTTCGGCGTCGGCCTCCTCATCGGTTTGCTCTTCGGGCGTCGTTAGACCTTCATGCAAGCGCTCGCGACGCGTGCTGCGATCATGACCGCGGCGATTCTGATTGCTGCGGTCTTCTTTGTCGGGACTGGCGCTTTTTTGTGCGTCGCGCTCTATGAAGCGTTGAAGCTGGTCCTCGTTCCCTCGTTGGCCGCGCTGCTGACGGCTGGGATTTTGCTGGTTTTTGCCTTCATCGTGATCGCGATTGGTTCGTCGATTGCCAAAACGGTCGAGAAGAAAGCCCGCAAAAAACACGGCCCCGCCACCGCCGAGATTGGCCTCGAACTAGGCCGCATTCTGGGCGAACAGGTGTCGCGCTATGCCGGGCGTAATCCCATCCGCGTTCTGATCGGCGCGGTGGTTGCAGGTCTTGCCATCGGCTTGGTGCCGTCGCTGCGCGGCTTCCTGATGCGCTTGGTCAAAGGCCAATAAGCAGGAACACATGACGAAAATTGCTATTATCGGCCTTGGCATGGCCGTTACGCCCCATGCCAAGAGCCTGGTCGATCTGCAATCCCGCGCCCAGGTGGTTTGGGCCATGAGCCCGAGCGAATCACGCCGCCAGAGCTTTGCCGCCAAATTCGCCTTCCCCACCACCGGCGATCTCGCTGTCATTCTGAACGATCCGGCGATCACTGTGGTCGGCGTCTTGACCCCGCCCAATACCCATCTCGAACTGGTGGAAAAACTGGTCCAGGCGGGCAAGCACGTGCTGCTGGAAAAGCCTCTGGATGTCACCACGGCGCGGTCCCGCGCCATCGTCGAGGCCGGTGAAAAGGCTGGCGTCCACATTGGCGTGGTGCTGCAGCACCGCTTCAAACCCGCTGCCGAGAAGTTGGGTGAGGTTCTCAACAGCGGGCGGCTTGGCACTATCGTCGCCTGCTCCACCCGGATCCCGTGGTGGCGACCCCAGAGTTACTATGCCGAGCCCGGACGCGGCACGCTGGCGCGCGATGGAGGCGGCGTCTTGATCACCCAAGGCATTCACGTCCTCGACCTGATGCTGAGCCTGGCAGGCCCTGTGGCCGAGGTCTGTGGCTATGCCGCGACCACCGCCGTGCATCAGATGGAGACTGAGGATTACGCCGCCATGGCGGTGCGCTATGCGGGCGGAGCTTTGGGCGTGATCGAAGCCACCACGGCCAATTATCCCGGCGCCGCCGAACGCATCGAGTTCATCGGCAGCAAAGGCACGGCCGTGCTCTCGGGCTACGGCTTCTCAGCCCAATTCCACGACGGCACGGAAGAGA
>JARLIR010000096.1 GCA_031291635.1 Rhizomicrobium sp.
CCTTCGCGTGGCTAAACCCTTTTTGGGAGCTGGTCGCGGAGGCAAACCGGGCAAGGCGCACTTGCCCTCCTAAAACACATATTCCTGGCGGCGGCATTAGGTGCAGGTTGCGCCAAAGCGCGACATTCCAGATTCAGTTCGCTTCCCAAGCCCGGTCGGCAAACGCGCCTAGTCAGGGGGCTGGGCCGCTGATAGTTAGTTGGCGCAAGTTGCCCGCACGGCACAACCGATTTTGAAATGATCGAATTATCAAGCGATGGGTGACATCCTCCTCATTGAAGACGAGCCGGAACTCGCCGACTTTGTCGTCCGCGGCTTGAGCAAGGAAGCCCATAGCGTCGACCACCTGCCGCGCGGCGATGATGGACTGCAAAGGGCGCTGCGGCGCAAATACGATCTGCTCATTGTCGACCGCATGTTGCCCGGTCTGGACGGGCTTTCCCTGGTAAAAACCCTGCGCGAAAAACACTGCCGCGTCCCCGTTCTTTTCCTCAGCAATCTGGGGGAGTTGGATGATCGCGTCCTGGGGTTGAATGCGGGCGGCGATGACTACCTGCCCAAGCCCTTCGGCTTTAGCGAGCTGCTGGCGCGGGTCAACGCGTTGTTGCGCAGGCCGGTTCTTGAAGCCGAATTGACGGTTCTGCGTCTTGGCGATCTCGAAGTGCAGCTGGTCAAGCGGGAGGTGCGCCGGGCCGGTCAGGAAATCGATCTCAAGCCGCGCGAATTCACGCTGCTCGAATATCTGATGCGCTATTCCAATCAGGTGGTGACCCGAACCATGCTGCTCGAAGGCGTCTGGGGCTACCATTTTGACCCCAAGACCAACATTGTCGAAACCCACATCAGTCGGCTGCGGGCGCGCATCGGCAGCGACATGATCCAGACGGTTCGCGGCTCGGGGTATATGATCCATGCGTCTCGCACAAACCCTTAGGTCTGCGAGCTTCAAGCTTGCCTTTGCCTATGTGGCGCTCTTCACTGTTTCCGTGGGGGTGCTGGCCGGGCTGACCTATTTCCTGGTGGTGTCGCGGCTCGATGCGGAGTTTCGCAATCATATCGCTGGTGAATCTCAAACCCTCGCCGCAGAATTTCGCAGCGGCGGTGCCAAACAATTGCTGCAGGCCATTGGCGAGCGCCAGCGCAACCGGTTGGTCGGCGGCCTCGATTATACACTGCTGGATCCCACGGGCAGACGTCTGTCAGGAACCTTGCAACAGTCGGGCTGCCGTGTCGGCTGGTTCACCCTTTCCGGACCGCCCGATGGGGATGAGCCTAATGGCGAGTTGGAACAGCTCGCCGCCTTGGGAACGGCCTTGCCACACGCTTATTGCCTGATGGTGGGCGACGATATCGGTAAGGTGCGCGGTTTCGGCTCGCTGGTACTGCGCACCTTCGGTTGGGTGATGCTGGTGTCGCTGAGCTTTGCCGTCGCGGGTGGTCTCTTGCTCAGTTCGCGCTTTCTCAAGCGTATCGACAGCATCAATCGAACCGCCGAGGCCATCATCGAAGGCGACATCCGGCAGCGGATTCCGCGCCGCGGCGTGCCGGACGACCTTGACCGTTTGGCGGCGACGCTGAACCGGATGCTGGATCGCAGCGCCGATCTGATGGAGAGCTTGCGGCATGTCACTAGCGATATCGCGCATGATTTGCGCACGCCGCTGGGGCGTTTGCGCAACCAGTTGGAAGATGCGCGGGCCACTGCCGCTACGCCCGAACAGTTTCAGTGCGCCGCGGAACGCGCCATCAGGGAAGTGGATGGGCTGCTGGAAACCTTCAGCGCTATCTTGCGCATCGCGCAGATCGAAAGCGGCAGCCGCCGCACGGGCTTTCGCACCTTGTCGTTGAGCGCCTTGGTCAGCGACGTCTGTGAGAGTTTTGCGGATTCCATCGTGGAGGCGGGCAAAGTGCTCCACACCGCGGTGGCGCCTGCGATCTTCGTCTTTGGCGATCACGAGCTTCTCACCCAAGCGCTGGTGAATGTGCTGGAGAACGCGATCGTTCATACACCGCCAGCCACGCTGATTTCGATCACCTTGCAGCAAAGCAGCGCAGACGTCCGCCTGATCGTCTCCGACAATGGCATCGGTGTACCGGCGACGGAGCAGGGACAAATTTTCAAGCGCTTCTTCCGCCTCGAGCGCAGCCGCAGCACCACGGGCAATGGCCTCGGCTTGAGTATCGTTGCGGCTGTGTCGCAACTGCACGGCGGTTCGGTATGCGCCACGGACAATCATCCCGGCTTGCGCGTCGAAATGCTGTTTCCTGCAGCCCCCGAACTGGCAAATCCATCCGCATAACGCGGGAATTGTCTCAACCCGTCCAAATACGACAAAAATGACGAGTTCCCGCAATGTCAGGGTAGGCTTGGCGGGGTA
>JARLIR010000097.1 GCA_031291635.1 Rhizomicrobium sp.
CGCGGTGGCGCAAGTGACCGGTGCCAAGCCGGAACATTCGACCACGGGCGGCACTTCGGACGGGCGCTTCATCAAAGAGCTGTGTCCAGTGGTGGAGCTAGGTCTGATGAACGCCACCATGCACCAAGCCAATGAATGCGTGCCGGTGGCCGACATCGAAAAATTGACCGACATCTACACCGCCATCTTGGGCGCCTATTTCGCGGAATAACTGTTTGACGTTTGATACATCTCGGTCATGGCCGCCCTTGGTTGCTAGCGACAGCGTGGCAACGCCACCCAATCTTTGGACGGCGATGATTGTGATGAAAGCTGGATGGCCCGGTCGAGCCCGGCCATGACGAATTGGTCAGAGTCAGGACACGAGATCATGAACAACGCGCCCATCGGTATTTTCGATTCCGGCATGGGCGGGCTGACCGTCATGGCCGCCTTGGCCGAGCGCTTGCCCGGCGAGCAATTCATTTATCTCGGCGACACGGCGCGGCTGCCTTATGGCACCAAAAGCGCAGAGACCGTGCGCCGCTATGCCTTGCAAGCCGCCCATGCCCTGACCACGCGCGGCGTCAAACTGGTTGTGATCGCGTGTAATACCGCTTCGGTGGGCCTGCCCTATCTGAAAGACGCGTTGGCGCCTTTGCCCGTGATCGGCGTGATCGAACCAGGGGCGCAAGCGGCGCTGGCCGTGGCACCGAATGGTCCCATTGCAGTGATCGCCACAGAGGGCACGGTCAAAGGCGGCGCTTATGTCGGCGCCATTCATGCTTTGTCGACGGCGCCGGTGGCGCAACAAGCCTGCCCGCTTTTCGTACCCATGGCCGAAGAAGGCTTGATCGACGGCCCCATCGCGGAGGCCGTGGCGCGGCGTTATCTGGAGCCTTTGATGGCGCGGCTGCCCAAGCCCAAAGCCTTGGTGTTGGGCTGCACCCATTTTCCGGTGCTGAAAGCCGTGATCGCCCGCGTGGTCGGACCCGAGGTGGAACTGGTCGATAGCGCTGCGACCACCGCCGCGGCCGTGGCGAAACTGCTGAACGAGACGGGCCTAGCGGCCAGCGGCACGCCCGGGCCACACCACTTCCTTTGCACCGATGCCCCGGATCGCTTTGCCCGCGTCGGCGAAATCTTCTTCGGACACGCCATCGATCCGGGCGCGGTGGAACAAGTGGATTTGCAATAAGAGCTGGATGGCGTCGCTACGCTGCCGCTAGGCGACCAAGCCCGGCCATGACGGAATATCAGTAATCCACCCGCACCAGATGCAAGCCATCGGGGGGTGAGACCGGGCCGCAGCGGCGCCGGTCGCGGGCTTGCAAGGCTGCCGCAACATCGCGCACACGCCATTTGCCTTCGCCTACCAGCTTCAAGGTGCCGACGATGGAGCGCACCTGATGATGCAGGAAAGACCGCGCGGAGGCTTCGACATCGATTTCATCCAAGCTGCGGCGGACGGAAAGTTTGTCGAGGGTTTTGACCGGGGAATGGGCCTGGCATTCGGCGGCGCGGAAGGTTGTGAAATCGTGCGTGCCGACAAGTTCCTGGGCGGCGGCGTGCATGGCATCGACGTCGAGTTCCTTGATCACATGCCAAGCATGACCACGATCCAATACCAGCGGGGCGCGGCGGACGATGATGCGAAAGAGGTAGTGCCGC
>JARLIR010000098.1 GCA_031291635.1 Rhizomicrobium sp.
CATGATCAAGGCGGCTTTGAGCGTCAGCGAAGCCCCGCCTTGCACGGTCGCGGTCGTATTGCCTTTGGCGGTATATTCGATGGCTGCGGTTTCTTTGATATTCACGCCATCGGTCGCGACATCGCCGCCCGTGCTTTGCACTGTGACGCCGGTCACGCCGGCAACCGAGACGGTCTGCCCGGCGCTGATCGCAATCGCCTTGTCGCTGTGAATCTTGATGCCCGACGACGACATCGTGATCGCATTGCCGTTCTGGTCGCGCATCTCGATCTGACCGGCCTTGTCGTCGAGCACCAGCTTGTTGTTCTTCGGCGTGATCACGCTCAGGACCGCGTTTTCGTCGTCGAACAGAACGCGCAGCCCCGCCTTGCTCACAACGCCTTTCAGGTTGTTTTTGGCATTCGGCGTGAAGGCGGAAAAGGGCTTGTTTTTCTCGCTATAAACGCTTCCCAAGATGATGGGAAAGCGCGGGTCCTGGTTGAGAAAGCCTACCATCACCTCGTCGCCGATCTCGGGCAGGAAAAATGTTCCCGCGCCGTTGCTCGCGTAGAGATTGGCCAGCCGCGCCCACAGCCCCTGGCGATCGTCGAACATCGGCACATGCAGCTTGATGCGGTATTCGCCGTCGGGGTCCTGGTCGATCTTTAGCACCGTCGCGGTGGCGAGGCCGCCGATCCCGGGCAAGAGCCCCGCCTCCTCCGGTGCTGTCACGGCCTGTTCCTCAGCAAACCACGAGAGGGGCATCCCGATGCCGATTTCGGTCTCCCAATTGCCATCCGTCACCCTATGCTGGACCGACGACACGAATTGATCGCCATTGAAACGGGCGCTCAGCCCCGCCAGCGTAACAAACGAGCCGAGGGTCGGTATCGAAGTGCCTTGCAAGCGCACCGTGCCGGTAATTTTTGCGAGCTGGCTTTTCTTCATCTGCGCCTTAGCCCAATCCGACAGCGAATCTTTGGCTACGGCGGCGGTCGTCTGCAGCATGAAATCGGCGGGCGCCGCCACCTTGGCCAGCGTCTTGCTGGGAAGATTGCCGGGCCCGGCACTGTCGTTTGGCGCGGTGGCCGAAACGATGGCTTGCTGTTGCGCGTCCCAGGCTCTTGCCGTCACTTGCGATAGCTGTGTCGCGGCATTCAGTGCGGTGCGAAAGCCGAGCATCGAGGAACCAAAAGCGGCCGTTAGCACCGCCGTCTTGGCTTTTCCGGGGTCGATCACATTCACGCTGCCGTTGGTGGCGGCAACGACGAGGCCATTGACCTCGGCGCGCGCAATCATGAAGTCCCAATCGCTGGTATAGTATTGCACGAGTTCGGGCAGTTCGGTTTTTGTGACTTCGACCTTGGCGCCAAGCCCCGCTGCGGCAATCAGGCTGGCGATGGCGTCGCTGTCTTTGGCCTTGCTCCAGGTCGTGCTTTTGCGCCCGATGGTCATCGCCACCGCTTTGTCGTGGCAACCGACCTCAAGCCGCGGCCCGGTGTCGGGTTCGTAGCTCAGCGCTTGGCTGGTCACGATGCCGGAAAACACCAGCACGTTCGCGTTATCGTAGCCGAGTTCGATGGTGATCGCTTTGCCCGGCACGAAGGTTTCCGACGCGCTGATGGCAAAATCTTCCGCCGCTGCGTCGCCGTCCAGGATGGTCAACACCGCGGTGGCAATCCGGTTGATGGCTTGCTCCACGGTGATCGCCTGGACTTGATAGCTGCCGGGAATGGCGTTGCCATCGACCTTCACCACGAAACTCACCAAATCGCTGGCGGTGGGTGTCGTCATTTCTGACCTCCGGGTGAAGGACGGCAGGACAAGCTCCTGGCCGCGTCCTCGATTGTTGGAAATGGTGTCGAACGCCAACTTTAGAATGGGAGAGGATTGCAGATTTGTCCGGAATTGGAAGGCGAAACCTGGCATCGCCTGAGACCAGCCGCCGCAAGCTGCCGCCATTTGTCCGATAATTTAACCCACCAGCCAAAGCCTCGGGCTGCTATAATGATAGCGGTTTTGCTTCGCCCCAAGCTGAGGTTCCTGATGCGCGCGCTGTCCTTTGCCTTGATCGCCTGTCTCGGTTTGGCCGCCGCCTCGGCGCAAACACTGGCGCCGACGCCGCCGATGGGCTGGAACAGCTGGGATGCTTACGGCTTCACCATCACCGAAGAGCAGTTTCGGGCCAATGTCGCCGAACTCGCCAAGCTGAAGGCTTTCGGCTGGAACACGGCGGTGATCGACGAAGGCTGGTATATGCAAGACCCCTTCGGCAAAGACCTCAAAGCGCGCCGCTATCAATACGATGCCAACGGCCTGCTGTTGCCATCGGAAAACCGCTTTCCCTCGGCGGCAAAGGGCGCAGGTCTAAAGCCTTTGGCTGATTTCGTTCATGCCCAAGGGCTTTCCTTCGGTGTGCATGTCATCCGCGGCATCCCCAAGGAGGCGGTCGAGAAGAACCTGCCCATCGCCCATTCCAGCTTTCACGCCAGCGAGGCTGCCGACACATCCGACACCTGCCCGTGGGATGATGGCAATTACGGCCTGCGCGATAACGCGGCGGGCCAAGCCTATTACGATTCCATGGTGAAAAAATACGCCGATTGGGGCGTCGACTTCATCAAGGTCGATTGCATCGCTGACCATCCCTATAAGCCCGTCGAGATCCGCCAAATCGCGCAAGCCATCAAAAGCAGCGGCCGCGCCATCGTGCTCAGCCTATCGCCGGGACCGACTAACATCAGCCACGCCGCCGAAGTGGGCAGCCTCGCCCAGATGTGGCGCATTGCTGACGATAGCTGGGACGGCTGGAGCTTCGCCCCTGCTGAATGGCCCAATGGCGTGCTCACCGGCTTTGCCAAGCTGGCGCTCTGGCATGCTTACGCCAAGCCGGGCAATTGGCCGGATGCCGACATGCTGCCCTTTGGCTCGCTGACGCCGCATCCTGGCTGGGGCGAACCGCGCCAGTCGCGCCTGACAGCCGATGAAGAGCGGACATTTTTCACGCTTTGGGCCATCGCCCGCTCGCCGTTGATCCTGGGTGGCAATCTTACCAAGCTCGATGCCGTCACGCGTGGGCTCATCACCAACAAGGCGGTGATTGCCGTCAATCAGACCGCCTTTGAAAGCTATCCGGCCAACGATCAACAAACGGACGTGGATATTCGCGTCTGGATGGCGACAACGGGAACGCCGCAACAGCCGACGCATTACACCGCGCTGTTCAACCTTGCCAATGAGCCCAAGACGATGACCATCGTCGTGCCCGTAAAATGGCACGCGCTCATCGATTTGTGGAGCGGCCAGCGTCTGACGCAAGGCGATGCCACCATCACGCTGCCTGCCCATGGCAGCGTCATGTACAAAGTGGAATGACCACTGCCACGCAGCTTGGCGCGTTTTTTTTTGCAGTGCGCCATAGTGCTTACAAAATGCCCTGCGAGCGCGGCCATCTCGTCAGCGTTTCAAACCATCCACCCGCGTAGCATCTTTGTCGCATCGCGTAATAGACCAGCCGGAGCAGCCTTTGCTGCCTTGTCGCTGACGGCCTTATATGCCTTGATGTGAACACAGTTAAGGTTTCCGGAAAGTGATTTTGCATCGCGCAATCCTTCGTTTCGCGATGAAGCGTCGCCCTACCTAATCCGTGCAGCCCTTAACCAGCCGCGTCGCGTACGATCGTCGGAAGGAATAGCAAACCCATGGTGGCTATGAAGAGCCGGGTCGCTTGGCGGATCAGCGGCATCTATGTTGGTTTCGGAGAGGCGTGGATTGTCGTTTCTTCGATGCTGGTATGGCTGGAAGTAGGCCAGCCGCCGAGCTTGGCGTCCTTCCTGGAAATGGGCAAGGGCTCGATATTCGTTTTGGCAACGGCGGTATTGCTCTTCGCCATGCTGCGGCGCTGGGAAGGCGAGATACATCAGCGCGACGAAGAGTTGCGCCGCTCGGAGGCCCGCTATCGTCTACTGCATGAATCGTTGCGCGACGGCTTCGTGCAGATCACGATGGACGGCCGTTTTCTCGACTGCAACGCCGTCTATTGCGACATGCTGGGGTATACCGCGGCCGACCTGCTCAAGCTCAATTATCTCGATCTGACTCCGCCGCGCTGGCATGGCCCCGAAGGCGTGATCATTGCCAAGCAGGTCATGGTGCGCGGCTATTCCGATGTCTATGAAAAGGAATATTGCCGCAAGAACGGCACGATCTTTCCCGTCGAATTGCGCACCATCTTGGTCCGCGACGATACCGGCGCACCGCTTTCCATGTATGCCATCGTGCGCGACATCAGCGAAAGGCGGACTCAGGAAGCCCGCGCCGCCTTGGTGCGCGAACAGCTCATCCATGCCGGGCGGGTGCAGGAGTTGGGGCAAGTCTCGGCCGGCATCGCCCATGAGCTGAACCAGCCTTTGGCAGCGATGCAAAATTATGCTGCGACTGCCAAACGGTGGATCGAGCGTGGTGACGCCGTTGCGGCCTCGGAAGCCATTGCCAAAACCTGCGAGCAAGCCAAACGCGCGGGCGACATCATTCAGCGCATGCGCAGCTTCGTCGAAAAGCGCGACACCAACAAAACGCGGGACGATGTCAACGCCATCATACGGGAAGCCACCGCCTTGGGGCTGATCGGCGCCAAGTCTATCGGCATCGAGGCGCGCTACAATCTCGCCCCGGACTTACCGCTTGTCATCGCCGACCGGGTGCAGATCGAACAGGTGCTGGTCAATCTGTTGCACAATGCCATGGACGCCATGGCCGAAGGACCGCAGCGGATCCTGACCCTGTCGAGCAGCGCCAGCGCCAGCGCCGTCGAAATCATCGTCAGCGATACCGGCAAAGGTATTCCCGCGACGGTCGTTGACTCGCTGTTTCAGCCCTTCGTCACCACCAAGCAAAGCGGTATGGGGATCGGCCTGGCCATCAGCAAATCCATCATCGAGGCCCATGGCGGCGAGATTTTCGCCGAACCCAATCCCGGCGGCGGCACCCGCTTCTGTGTGCGCCTGCCGCCCGCCCCGCCGCTGTGCGAGGCCTAGCGCAGCTAAGGCTTGCCGGGGGCACGGGCACCCAGCCGCCTAATCGCCCGGTTTCACTGCCAAGATATTTCCGGACCGGTATGCTACAGGCTCACGCCGCGGTGTTGGGCAGGTGCAACGAAGGGTGACGGTTTTCATGATTGCGTGGGTCGAACTGGGCAAGGCGATGGTGCCGGGTGATGGCGCCGAGTTGCGCCTTCTGCAGCGGGGCGGCGAGTTTTCGATCATGGCAGGTCCGATCGCGCTGATGAACAGCCGGATGAGCGGCTCCGAGATCGCGCTGGCGGAGTTGGCCTGTGAGCGTCTGCGCGGTCGGAAAAATTGCCGGGTCTTGATCGGCGGCTATGGCATGGGCTTCACGCTGCGCGCCGCGCTGGCCGGATTCGGCGCCGACGCCAAGATCGTGGTGGCGGAAATCGTCCCGGCCATTCTGGAATGGGCGCGCGGCCCGATGGCGGCGCTGACGGAAGGCTGCCTCGATGATCCGCGCGTCAGCATTCATGATGGCGATGTCGGGGCCTGCATCCGTGCCGAGCCGGGCCGCTTCGATGCCATCCTGCTCGATGTCGATAATGGCCCGGACGGTCTCAGTCGCAGTGACAATGAAAGACTGTATAACCGCGGCGGCCTCGAGGCGGCGCGCAAAGCGCTGAAGTCCAAAGGAGTGCTGGTGGTTTGGTCCGCCGCTGCGGATCGCGCCTTCACCGCCCGCCTCGGCTATGCCGGCTTCAAAGTGGAAGAGGTCACGGCCCGTGCCCACAAAGGCCGCGGCGGGCGCTACACCATCTGGGTCGCCACCAAGTGAGCGTCCGCCCCGTCAATTGCAGGGCTATCGCATAAAGGCGCAAGCCCTCTTTGTCATGGCCGCAACATGTTCAGACCGGATAGGACGCGGCTCCGTCCCATAATATAGGTCCGGTTTCAGGCAGCTTCCGGCCTTCCCGCATTCGGCGCAGTTGCGCCACAACAGGCCCTTCACAGGCACGCTCCAAGCTGGCTCTCCGAAATACGGCAGCATTAGGGAAGCGCGGTAGATCCACAAGCCGCCGGGTGTGGTCAGTAAAGGTTTAGCGCCATGTCAGACACAGGCTGGTCCTAGAGCGGCGACGAGAAAGACGCCATGAACGTGCCGTTCCGATCGGTCCGATAACCTCTGGCAATCATGCATTGAAAGAACGGCACAGCATGACGTTCGACAGTCTTGACGTGGTCCACAAACGAACCCTCCCGGCCTCTAATATCCTCTGTGACCAGCTGATGATACGTGTTGGTATCGCGGAAACACTGGTCGCGGTCGCGTTGGAACGATTGGCCGTCAGCACGGGCGTTCGAGAACCGAATATCGACACGATAGAAGTGATTGTCGGCAGCGACCGCGCCAACCGACAACAACGCGGCACATCCTAGCATGATGGCAATTCTACGCATGGCGTGTTCCTCCAAAGGCGCGCCACACGACCATAGAGTGTTAATCGTCAG
>JARLIR010000099.1 GCA_031291635.1 Rhizomicrobium sp.
CGCGCCACCACGGCGGTGTCCTTGAAGGTGTCGAGCGATTCGACGATGGCATTGAGCTCATCGCGGCGATGCAATCCAGCGACATCGATATCGAGATTGCCTTTGGCGAGATCGCGCGTTGCCCGGGCAATGGCGCCGATGGAGCGCGTGGTGCCAAAGCCGACGAAGGCGCCGATCACCAGCATGATCAAAGCCGAGCCCAACGCTGCTTTGACGAACAAGGCGCGAGTATCGGCGGCGACCGTATTGGCAGCGTCTTGCTGCTGCGCCGAGGCGGCCTCTTCGGCAGCGATAATGGCGTTGATTTCGTTGCTCAGATCCGAATAATTTTTGTCGAAGGGAGCAAGGAAGGAGACCGCCGAATTGAAATCGATCTCCAGCATCTGCGACACCCACTCGATGGCGCCCTTGTAGTTGCCGATGTTCTTGATCAGCTTGTCGATCTTCGGCTTGTCTTGCGGCGTGGCCCAGCCGTTCCGGTATTTTTTCAGATCGGCCACCGCGGCATCAACTTTGAGGCTCATGGCTTTGAGCTGATCAGCGGAATTAAGATTGGCCGTCTTGGCCGCTTGCAGCGACAGCACGCGATAGATGCCGCCATTGACGCTCTGAATGTCGTCCTTGGCTTTGAACAGAAGGCCGCTGCCCTTGACGGCATCGTGCACGACTTGATTGAGGGATTGCGATTGGGCGTTGACGCCGTTAAGGCCGACATTGGCGATGAAGGCGGTCATGATCAGCGCGATCACCGGGCTGATCCCGAGCTTGACCGCGAACGGCCAGGACGAAAGCCGGAATAATCCCAACATCTAAGCTATTCCTCAAATCACGTCACAAGGTCACGACAACGGGTGTCAGGTTTGTCTGCAGGCGGACAAACCCGTTCGGCGCGCAGCTGGGGGAGCTGCGCGCCATTTGGGACGGCCTACCAGTCCTTGCTGAGAGTGAACTGCACGCGCCGTTCGGCTTGCAGCCCGGTGGTTTGTACTTGCCGGTCGCTTGTCAGGTTCTGTCCACTCAGCGCCAAGGTCACGCCGGACTCTTCCAACCGGTAGGCAACGCGGCTGGAAAGGGAGGCGTAGGCTTTGACGTTCTGCAGCGACGCATCGACCATGTTGTAGAATTTGTAGTCGCCGACATAGTGCACATTGATATCGGCTTCCCACGCGCCGGTGGCCCAGGTCAGTCCCACATTGCCGCGATATTTCGGCGTCGTTGACTGGAAGGCCGCAAGAGCGGTCGTCGTGTTGACGCCGGCATAGGGTGAGTCCTTGACGTCGGTGTAGGTGTAGTCGCCGCGCCAGGAAAGGCTATCGGTGAGTTTGCCAGTGATATTGACTTCGACACCCTTCATCTCGGAATCCAGGACGTTTTTGATGACCATCATGCCGTTGTTGGTCGTGGATGTGGCAGGGATATTGATGGTCTTGGTGAGAAATCCACTTTTCAGATCTGTCCAATCTTGCAAGAAGAACCGCACGCCGACCTTCGCCCAGGAGAAGCCGTGGTCATACGACAACTCATAATTGGTGACGATCGAGGGTGACAGGTTGGGATTGCCAATCAGGTCAATCGTGAAACCGGGAAAGGGTGTCTGAGCAAGTTGGAAGCCACCCAATTCAATCAGACTCGGCGCTTGGACACCGCGTGCGAAGGAGGCTCGTACCGTGTCCTCGGCAGTCGGACGCCAGGCGACGGTGACGTTGGCGCTTGGCTCGGTGATGGTGCGATTCCAATAGCTATTGCTGCCCAACGGGACGCGTGCCGGGAAAGTGCCTGTGCGCGAGAGATTGAGCGAGTCAATACGAAGCGCCGCTGTGGTCGTCACCTGATCGGTGACTGCCCAATTCCACATGCCTGAAGCCGAGAAAACATCATAACCCACCTTGCCGCCCGTAACCGGCGCCGTATTCAGAGAGTTGTGGCGGAACTCGCCACCAATCCGGATGGTGTGATCGGCGCCAATCTTGAACAGATCCTGCAGGCTGGCCACAGTGGTGGTGTTGACCCAGTTGATCGGGCTGCCGAAGATATATTTCGAGCTCAACTGGTTGCGGTAGGCTTTGGCTTCAATCATGCCATAGTCAGTGTCAGAGGTCAGCGCGGCGAGGCCTGAAGTGACGATGAGTCTACCAACAGAATAGCTGCTGCCGGACATGGCATCCTGCCGGGAGTTGGCCAAGGAGCCTTCGACGCGCAGTTCCGTTTTTGACGCCAATTGGGTGACGGTATCCGCCGCAAAGTTGAACGACATGGGATCGGCAACGCTGGACGCCAAAGGCAATGCGCCAGTTGTAGCCCATTCGTGTTGTTTCTGAGCTCCAGCTGAAATGCGCGCAGAGAACGTGTCGCCCAGCTTGAAGGTTGTGGCCACCGAGCCGCTCTGTTGCCCGTTGTTGCCGACTTGCGCAGTTATTACGTTCGTTTTATCGAATTTCGGATTGTAGGTAATGATGTTGATGACACCGCTGACCGCGTTGAACCCGAATAGGGCGCTGCCCGGTCCCTTCACCACTTCAATCTGGCGGATTTCCGAAAGCTGCACCGGAAGGGTTTGCCAAACGGTCTCACCATAATGATCAAGATAGACTTGGCGGCCATTGATCAGCACGAGGAGGCGTGGCGAACCGGTTTGGTCGTAGCCGCGTACGTTAACATCGGACTGACCGGCGGATTCATTGAGCACGTCGATGCCAGCCGCGCGCTGCAGAATGCCGGGTATGCTGGTCTCGCCAGACTGGCGGATTTCGGTAGCGGAAATAATCTGCATATCGGCAGGCGCTTCGCTGGCGCGCTGCGGTGAGCCGGTTGCCGATGTCGTAACGGGTTCACCAAAAACCTGCTCGGCAGCACCGTAATCGACCGACTGAGCTTGGGCGACGAGGCTGAAGCAGAGGGCAGAGGTGCCGCCGATCAGCAGCGATTTCATTGAAATGGTCATGTGTTTTCTCCTCAAACTTCAGTAATCATCATGCGGAAGGCGGCACCGAAGCCGACGCCGCTTGCTTTCTGCAGACTTCCGCTGACGAGAATCTCGACCTTGCCGTCGGTCTTGATACTGATCAGGCACGTGCCGCTCTTCACCAAAGCGCTGTCGCTAGTGAAGCAGGGGATCTTTTTGGATTTCACGGCATCTGTGGCAGCGCCGGCGCTGACACCATCCATCAAGAGGATCGCATTGGCGCCCGAGCCGCCGAGGTCACTGGCTTTGACCACTTTGGGTACTAGCGTGAAATTGCCGGACTTGCCCGCAATCTGCCCGGCCAGCGCATCGGCTTCTGCCTTTGAAGCGGCCGAATCGTAAACCAGCGCAAGCGTCACAGACGATGGCGGTGCGGGATCCAAAAAGCCGAGAACACGACCCAAAATCTGCGCGTCCTTGGCGGTGAAACCGGCGTCAGCCGGGGTCGATAGGGCGGCGCCGAGGAGCGCAAACAGGGCGATGGAACGCAGAATGCGCCCGCTCTCGTGCCCGGCTAGTGGATTCTTCATTCGAACAAAACCCCTTGTTTTATTGTGGTGTGCGAATAGTACGTACACTGAGCGAATAACGAGGGGACACTACGGGTACGGGTGTAAACGGCCTTTTAATCGATAGTCGTAGGGGCCATTACGGATGTGGCAGCGTGAATCTTGACGCGTTGCACGGCGTTCGCTGGTACTTCGTCTCAAATTTTCGTAATAGTTCCAGCGCGTTACTTATCTGTATACAGAGTAACGCTGAGGCGCGTTGGCGGCGCGCGCATGCGTTTCCGCAGGCGCTGCTTCGGAAAATACGTAGGGCGAGGGGGAATGTACTTACGTCGTCGCGGCGAACCTAGTTCGACCGCATCTTGCCTGTGAGCTTCAGCACATAACCGATCACTTGCGCCACGGCTTTGTAATGCTCGTTCGGAATGGGATCGTCGATTTCCATCGTGGCATAGAGCGCGCGGGCCAGCGGAGGATTTTCCACGATTGGCACGTCATGCTTCTTAGCGACTTCGCGGATGCGCAAGGCCAGCGCATCGGTGCCTTTGGCAACGCAGATCGGTGCGTCAGTCTTACCGGATTCGTAGTGCAAAGCGACCGCGTAATGGGTCGGGTTGGTAATCACGACGGTGGCCTTGGGCACCGCGGCCATCATGCGGATTTTTGCCTTCTCCAAGCGGATCTGCTTGATCTTGCCTTTGACCAGCGGGTCGCCTTCGGTCTGCTTGTACTCGTCCTTGATCTCCTGCTTGGACATCTTGTTGCGTTTCATGAACTGGAAATACTGAAACAGATAGTCGGCCGCCGCGATCACCACCAGACAGCCCAAAGTGGCCATCAGGACCTTGAACAACAGATGGGTCATGTCGCTGGCAACCACGGCAGGTGATTGCGTCAGCACCGCTTCCAAGAGGTCACGCTCGGGCCATAGCTGCGTCCAGATCGCCATACCGACGATCGCCATCTTGACGATGCCTTTAAGCAGATTGACCAACCCGTCGCTTCCGAACATCCGTTTCAAGCCCTTCATGGGCGAGAGTTTGGCCAAATCGGGCTTAATGTGATCGAAGGTGATCTGCGGCCGGTTCTGTAAGATGTTGGCGGTGAGGCCAGAGAACATCATCATGGCGAAGAAGGGGCCGAAAATGACTCCCAATTTCATCAACAGCCCGGCCATCAGCACGCGCAGCGAATCCGCATCGGTGGCCATGGTTTCGGGCTGGGCGATGAAAACGCGGAACAACTTCATCAGATCCAGGGCGGCGCTGGGCGCGAACATGGCGATCGCCAATGTGCCGCCCAAGAGCGCGATCAGGGTGGTGACTTCCTGACTCTTGACCACGTCGCCATGTTCGGCGGCCTGGTCGAGTTTTCGTTGTGTTGGGTCTTCGGTTTGTTGCGATTCGTCTTTATCGTCTGCCAAGGCCCTGTCCTTCTAAAGAAACGCCGCCATCTGCTCGGCGTAGAAGTTCAGGAACAAGCTCATCATGGTGCCGATAACGAGCGTCAGCACCACAAAGCCAACGAGAATATTGAACGGGGTCGCCACGAAGAAGATTTGCAGCTGCGGCATCATCCGCGCCAACAAACCGAAGCCGGCATTGACCGCAAAGCCGAAAACCAGAAACGGCGTCGCCAGCTGAAAGCCCAAGGCAAAGGAACTTGAGACGATGCGGATCGCCAGCTCGGCCATATCGCCGGTGGGCAAGGAACTGCCGGGCGGGATCATGTGATAGGAGCCGGCAATCGCGCCAATCGCCAAGTGGTGCAAATTGGCGCTGAAGATCAGCACCACCGCCAGCATCGAAAGCAAATTACCCACCACGGCGCCTTGCTGGCCATGCTGGGTAGGATCAAGAGATTCGGCGTAAGACAGGCCCATCTGGTTGGCGATAATCGTGCCACCGATGGTAATCGAACTCATGATGACGCGGGCCAGCGTGCCGATCATCACCCCGGCGGTGATCTCCTGGGCGATCAAGACGCCCAATTGCAGGATAGTCTTGGGCGCGGTGGTGGGATAAGCGGCTGCCACAGTCGGTGCCAGCGCCACGCTGAGGGCTAGCGCGATCATCAAGCGCACGCGCGAGGGCACATTGGCATCGCCCAGCGGCGGCAGCAGCATCAGCATCGCGCCGGTGCGCGCAAACACCAGCAGGTAAATGAGCACCGCCCCCGACAGTGATGGCAGTGTGATGTGCATTAAGGTTACCCGCTAATAAGCAGAAATACGTTGCGCGATGTCGGTCATCAAGCCACCCAACGCGGAACCGCACAGCGGCAGCGAGATCAACAGCACCACGAACACCGCGATAATCTTCGGCACGAAGGTGAGGGTGGCTTCTTGAATCTGCGTCAGCGCTTGAAACAAGCCGATGGCCAGACCGACGACCAATGCGGTCAACATGGTCGGCATGATGACCTGGAGCAGCACATAGATGGAGCTGCGGGCAAAATCGATCGCTTCTGGGCCTGACATAATACGCTTTCAGATCGGCATGTTCATGATGGATTGGTAGGCGGCAACGACCTTGTCGCGCACTGCCACAACGGTATCGAGGGTGATTTCCGCCTGATTGACGGCGCTCACCACATCGACGATGTCGGCTTTGCCCGCGATATTGGCGCCCGCCATTTTCTCGCCCTGCTTCATGGTCGAGATCGAATCTTTGAGGGCATCGCTGAGGAACTGGCCAAAACCACCGGCGCCGCTTTCGGCTGCCGAGGTCATGCCTGCCGAGGCCGCGGATGAGCCCATCTTGGCGGCGGATTGATAGGCGGCGGCGGCGGCGGCGGGCAGTACGGCCATTGGGTGTGTCCTCCCTTAACGACGCTATTTCTTGAGCAAGTCGACGGTGCGCGCCATCATCGTCTTGGTGGCATCCATCACGCTCAAATCGGCTTCGTAGGAACGCTGCGCTTCGCGCATGTCCATGATTTCGACCAGGCTGTTGACGTTGGGCAGTTTCACATAGCCTTTGGTATCGGCCAGCGGATTGCCCGGATCGTATTGCGTGCGAAAGTCGCTTTGATCAGCGACGGGTTTCCCTGCGGCGACCAGATTGGCGTTCATCTCGCGGTCGAAATTGGCAGTGACGGTCGGAATCTTGCGCCGATAGGGATCGCCGCCCGGAGTGGCTGCTGCCGAATTGGCGTTGGCGATATTCTCAGCAATCGTTTTCATGCGCTCGGATTGCGCCCGAAGACCGGAAGCAGCCACTGCCATGGAGGTGGTGAAATCCATTTCTTACGCTCCTTAGTGGCCGATGGCCGTCTTCATCATGCCGATGGCTTTGGCATAGATATTGGTTGCGGCCTGGTACTTGGATTGGGTATCGGCGACTTTGATCATCTCTTGTTCGAGCGACACCGAATTGCCGTTGGGCGAGGCTTCGACGTCGCGGTTTTCGCGTTCCTCGAAGCCCGCATGCGTCGAAGTGACCGCAATGTGGCGCGGATCGGTGGTCGTCAAGCTGCTGGCCGCATTAAGCTGTGCCGTACTGCTGCGCAGCGTCTGCTCGAAATCCATGGCTTTGAGATCGCGCGGCGTATAACCGGGCAGATCGGCGCTGGCGACATTTGTGGCCAGAAGTTCTTGGCGTTTGCTCAGCCACGACATCTGGTTCTTCAACATCGACATCAAAGGAATGTCATCGACTTGCATGGCGGGCCGTTTTCCTATTGCTGGGCCATGCTGGCGGCAATCTCTTAAGCGGCGATTAACGCTGTGGGAAATATCTGCCGGGCAAAAAATGCAGGCCATTAACGCTCGCTTAAGCATGCTCGCATTTTATGGGGGCATGGATGTGCTCGATATTGCCCGCTACCTCGCTGGATTGCTTTTGGTTCTCGGCCTGATCGGGGCTGCTGGACTTGCCACGCGCAAGTTCGGTGTGCCGGGGCTGGCCAAGCCAAATGCCACACGACGCCTTCATATCGTGGAAACCTTGATGTTATCTCCCCGCCAGCGCCTGGCGATCATCCGCCGCGACGGGGTCGAGCATCTGGTCTTGATCACGGCCGCCGGCGCCTCGGTCATTGAAGCGGGTTTCACCGCACCGGACGCCATCGCCAAAGAAAAAACAGAGAGCGCGTCATGATACGTCGGCTCCTCCTCCTCGTTCTCTTCGGCGTTGTGTTTTTGATACCGGGCGCCGCCGAAGCAGCCACCCATCCGTTAGCGGCGACGGCAGCAGGCTCCTCGGCGGCTTCGGCTGGCGGTCTGTCGGTTGATTTTTCCGGTGGCGGGCTTTTCACCGACCGCATGATGCAGATCATCGCGCTGATCACCATCCTCAGCGTGGCGCCGTCGATCCTCATCATGATGACGAGTTTTGTGCGTATCGTCGTGGTGCTGTCGCTCTTGCGCACTGCGATGGGGCTTTCCACCAGCCCGCCCAATGCCGTGCTGGTCTCGCTGGCGATGTTCCTCACACTCTTCGTGATGACGCCGACGCTGAAGGATGCTTACGCCCAAGGCGTCGAGCCCTTGATGAACAACCAGATCACCACCGCCCAGGCCTTCGACCGCTCTTCGATTCCAATCAAGAAATTCATGCTCGGCCATGTCCGTCAGGCCGATCTGAAACTCTTCCTCGACATGGGCGGCAAGCAATGGCCCAAGACGCCGGAGGCGATGCCGATTACCACATTGGCGCCGGCCTTCATGATCTCCGAGCTGAAGCGCGCCTTCGAAATCGGCTTTCTCATCTTCATCCCCTTCCTCATCATCGATATGGCGGTCGCCTCGATCTTGATGAGCATGGGCATGATGATGCTGCCGCCGGTGATCATCTCACTGCCTTTCAAGCTGATCTTCTTCGTATTGGTGGATGGCTGGCGGCTGATCGCGGGCTCCTTGGTCGAAAGCTATATGCACGGCCCGCCCCCGGGTTAGGGCCTCTGATGCCGCCAGTAGGCGCCTAGCGCCGCCAATATCCCCAGCGGTGTTATGGCTTTGGCAAGCCCTAGCCTTCGCTTTGCGGTCCTTTTCTTTTTGGTTTTGTCCCCCCATGCCCTATCTTAGGGGGCATGCATGATCACACGCGCTTTACCCACGAACATAACTTTCTCGGTCAAGGCCACGAACGTGCCGAATCTCGCGCCCGTCTGGTGACGCTGCTGACCGCTGCCTTCATGGTGGTGGAAATCGTCACCGGGCTGCTCTTCGGCTCCATGGCGCTGCTCGCCGATGGCGTCCATATGGCGACCCACGTCGGGGCTTTAGGACTCGCAGCTGCCGCCTATTGGCTGGCCCGCCGCCATGTCCGGGACCGGCGTTTCTCCTTCGGTTCGGGCAAGTTCGGTGATTTGGCCGCTTTCGCCAGCGCCATTGTGCTCGGTCTGCTCTCGATTGGTGTAGCCATCGAATCGGTGCGGCGTTTGATCGAGCCGGTCAGCGTGCGTTACAGCGAAGCGCTGGTGATTGCCGTGATTGGCCTCTTGGTCAACATCGCCTCCGCGGCGCTGCTGCATGAAGGCCATCACGACCATGATCACGACCACGCGGACCATCACCATCATCACCACGCCGACAACAATCTGCGGGCGGCTTATGTCCATGTCCTGGCTGATGCCGCCACCAGCGTGCTCGCCATTGCGGCGCTCGGTGCCGGTCTTGTCTTTGGCGTCGCCTGGGCCGATCCCGTGGTCGGTGTGCTCGGCGCCGTGGTGATCGCCAGCTGGTCGCTGGGGCTGTTACGCGACAGCGGCTTGGTTTTGCTCGATGCCGAGGACAATCCCGGCATGGCGAGCGACATCCGTGCTCTGGTAGAGCAAGAGATCCCCGGCAAGGTTTTCGACCTGCATCTGTGGCGGCTGGGCCCGGGGCATCACGGCCTCATCGTCTCGGTGGCCGGCGGCAAAGCCGATGGCGAACGTCTGAAAGCCGTTCTGCACGAGCGTTATCCCAGCCTTAGCCACATCACCGTCGAGCTCTCCCTCTGCGCCGACTGCGCCGAGGTGGCATGAGGGCGCACAACAACCCAGGGTGTTGCGAACCGTCATAAATCGCCTTTACTGTTCTCATGGCTAATTCGCTAGGAGGGATACATGATTAGGCAGTTTATGGGCGTTGGTTCGCTGGTTCTTGTGGCGCTGTGCGTCACCATCAATGCCCGCGCTGAAAGCTCTATAACCCCGTCTCAAGCTATCGAAAAAGCAGCGGCGGTTGCGCCCCAAGGCATCACTGGCACCTTCGACGTAGTCGTTCGGGCTACGGGTGATCAAGGCGGCGATGTCTTTCTCAATTCCCAGAATGACTATCGCGACCCGCGCAATGTGTCGGTCGTGATCAGTCCGTTTGTCGGCGCTGCTCTGATGAAGAGGTTCGGACAATCGCCACAAAGCTATTTCGTGGGAAAGCACATTCTGGTGACCGGCGAAGCCAAGCGCGTCACCATCTGGTTCTACTCGAACGGCGTGCGAACCAACAAATACTACTACCAAACCCACATAATCCTGGCTGATGCCGGCCAGCTGCAAATCGTCCAATAGCAAATTCTAGCTGACGGTCAGGCACCGAAAGCCTGACGCGTTTCAACACCAAGCCCAACGGATCCTGGCCGCAACATTGCGGCCAGGCAGTTGCTGGCGGCCCGACTTACTGGTGCCCCTCCACGGTGTGGTGCCACCAGTCGATTTGAAACGAGCGCGAAAAGACTGCCGGAAGATCACTATGGTCCTTCAAAATATCTTCGATGCAGCGGATAGCGTTCTTGTCCGCTTTTTCGCCCGCCGACTGGACGATAGACGTGTGGACTTCGCCACCTTCCAAGCGGGTGACATTCACCAGTGAGAGGGGCTGGCTGGCGACGAAGAAGCGCCGGTCAACGGGGTAAAGCTTGTGGCAGCGATGGTCGATATCGCGCTCAAACTCGCCAAAGGCGTGGCGATCGCCCTCCATATCCCGCAGACGGGCCCAGCGATAATTCTCGTGAAAGGGCGCTGCAACGGCGATGCCATTATGGGTCGCAGGCTTATAGCTATAGCCCTCGATGCATTTCATCACGCGGGCATCGGCGTCAGCGCTGCCGCTGGATTCGATGATGTGCATGTCGGTTATCGCGCCCGACTCCGTGATGGTGAATCCCACCTTCGCTTCTTGACGGCCAACCTGGGGCGGCGCGATGCATTCATGGTGGCCGAGCAGCATCGGCGGGGTGTCGGCGGCCTGGGCCGCTCCGGTTGCCAAGAGACATGCAAAGAGAGTGCGCTTCAACATCGTTGTTCCCCCGTGATCCGTTGCCGGAGCTTCATCTGAAAGTTTGACTGCTTTGTGTCAGATTCGACGGCCATCACAAAGATTTCGCCGCCAGGTTGATGCCTCTTGACGCATCGCGGCAGGCCAGCTTTGCTGACGCCATCGGGGGGAAGACGCATGGCGGAGCTGGCAGTCGAACTTTCCGGTGTCTCCAAGCGCTTCGGCGACTTTATCGCCGTCGACCATTTGGACTTGGTACTGCCGCGCGGCGGCATTTTGGGCTTCTTAGGCCCCAATGGCGCGGGTAAGACCACCACCTTGCGGCTCCTGCTGGGACTTTATCAGCCCGATGAAGGCCAAGTCCGCGTGCTTGGCGGCGCGGTGGGTGCCATGCGCCCGCGCATCGGCTATTTGCCGGAAGAGCGCGGCCTTTACCGCCGCGCCCGGGCCGATGATGCCATCGCCTATATCGCCACTCTGAAGGGTTTGTCCTGGGGCGAGGCCAAGAAGCGCGCCCGGGCTTTGTTGGAGCGCTTTGGTTTGGGGGATTTCGCTCGGGTGCGGGTGGAAGGTCTTTCCAAAGGCATGGCGCAAAAGGTGCAGCTCCTCGCCGCCGTCGCCCATGACCCTGATTTCGTGATCCTGGACGAGCCGTTTGCCGGGCTCGATCCGGTCAATCAGAGCGATCTGCAAAGCTTCCTGCAAGAGCTGGCGCGTGAGGGCAAAACCATCCTCTTCTCCACCCACACCATGGAACATGCCGAGCGCCTCTGTGATCGCTTAGTAATACTGGTGAAGGGTAAGAAGCGTTTCGAAGGCACGCTAGAGGAGGCGCAAAAGCTGCTGCCGCGGCGGGCGCAGATCGGCTCCGAGGCGGATCTCAGCTTCCTGCAAGCGATTGCGGGTGTCACTCAAGTCCTGCCGCCGGGCGAAGGCAACAAACGTTGGCTGGTGACTTTGCAGGAAGGTATCGATGGCCGTGCCTTGCTCAAAGCCTGTTTCGAGCATGGCGTGGTGCCAGATTATTTCGATGTCAGCCCGCCCGGCCTCCATGATGTCTTCGTTGCAGTGGTGGAGAAGGCGTCATGATCAGACGAACCCTGCTCATCGCTTGGGCTGAATTCATCAAATACGTCACAAGGCGCGGTTTCATCATCTCGCTGTTGATGATGCCGGTGCTGCTGGCGGTCTCGATTGCGGTGCCCAGTTTCACCGCCACCCATCCGCGCAGCAACGTCATGACCGTGGTCGATCTGGCAGGCGGCTACGCCGAGGCGATTGCCACTGCTGCAAACCGCGACCAAGCCCGCGCTGAGCTGCAGGCTCTGTCCAGTTATGCCGGGAAATATGCCGACGAAAGCAAGTTGGCGCGCCAGGATCCTGCTTTGTCCCGGCTTTTGGCGACCCCCAACCGCATTGCATCAGTGCAGGCCTTTACCACCCGCGGCGGCTGGCGCGCTGCTTTCGCCGTGCTGTCACCGCTGCTGAAACCGGGCGCCCCCGCTTTCGACGTTCCTAAGCCCGCTCTTGTGCTGGTGCCACCGCCGCCCGATCTGGTGGCCGATTTCGCCAGCAGCAACGGTGCGGTAGCGCTCGCTTACCTCGACGGTGTGCAGTCGGTGACGGCAGCGGGCCATTCGGCGCGGCTCTCCAGCATCGTTTTCATCCCAAAGCATTTCGCGCCTGGCGGCGCGCGCGAGGCGGAGTATTGGAGCAATAACGCCGAGCAATCGCTGCAGTTCGTCCGTTGGGCCCTGACGGACGCCTTTCGTTTGCAAGTCAACCGCGCTCTCGTGGCGCCCGCCCTGCAAGCCAAAGTCACCCTCGATGTCGACGCCCCGCTCAAAGCCATCGATCCCTACAAGGGCAAGGAAATCTCCTGGACCGACAAGCTGGCCCAGCTCGTGCCGGTGGGGCTCGCTTTCCTGCTTTTCATCGTCGCTTTTTCCGATGCGGCGTTGTTGCTGCAAGGCGTGGTGGAGGAAAAATCCACCCGCATGATTGAGGTGCTGCTGTCTTGCGCCAGTCCGCATGAGATCATGACCGGCAAGTTGATTGGCGTCGTCGGCCTTGCCCTGGTCACCATTGGCGGCTGGGCGGTGATGTGTTTGGCGATGGCCATGGCGGTATCGGGCGATGCCTTGACGGTGATTGGCGCCGGACTGGCAGCGCTTTTGCCCATGCTGCCGCTGGTGTTGCTCTATTTTCTCTGCGGTCTGCTTATCTATGCCACCATATTCCTCGGCATCGGCGCCACCAGCGCTTCCTTGCCCGACGCCCAGGCCTTGATGGGCCCGGCCACCATGATCATCGTCCTACCCAACATGCTGATGGGGGCCATCATGCAAGACCCCAATGGCACCTTGGCCCAAGTGATCTCCTGGATTCCGATCTACACGCCGTTTTTCATGCTGGTGCGGCTGCCCTTCCATCCAGCACCCTTCGAGCTCTGGGCGACGGCGATCCTGACGCTGCTCACCACCGTGCTTTTGATCCGCCAGATGGGCCGCGTCTTCGCCCGTCATGTGCTCGCGACCGAGCGCCCGCCCAGTTTTGCGAGTCTGCTACGGCAGATGGTGGGGCGTGCGAAAACAAAAGCGTGATGGGGTGCGTGCTTCGAGGCTCGCCGCGCGATCGGTGTGACAACGCCTCAGGAGCCATGCGCGGCTCGCGCCTCAGCATGACGAGAAGAATGTTTTGTCACCAAAACCGTCGTCATGCTGAGGTGGCCTGCGCGCACGGTTCCTGTGGTGAATGCACTGAGACCGGGCGCAGGCCCTCGAAGCACGGCTAAGGCGATTACTTAAACCGACGCTTGGCGGCGCGGACGGGAATTGCTGCGCGGCTTGCCAGCAGCGCCAGCATCGCGGCGCTGACCGCCACCGTTGTTTTCGCGCGGCTTGCCCGCAGCGCTATGATCGCGCGGCTTGTAGGCAGGGCGCTTCTTGTTGGCGTAGTTGCGCTCGGCTTTGGGCGCATCCGGGGCGGCTTCGCCTTGCATGATCTTGAGCGGGCTTTTGGTCAGCCGTTCGATATCGCGCAAGAAGGCATTCTCGGTAGCGTCGCAGAAGGAGATGGCGATGCCCGAGGAACCGGCGCGCGCCGTGCGGCCGATACGGTGGACATAGCTCTCCGCCTCATTGGGCAGCTCGAAATTGATCACATGGCTGATCTCGTCGATGTCGATACCGCGCGCGGCGATATCGGTGGCGACTAGCACGCGCACTTCACCAGCCTTGAAACGGCTGAGGGCCCGCTGACGCGCGCCTTGGCTTTTGTTGCCATGAATGGCATCGGCGGGAACGCGGTTCTTGTCGAGGAATTCGGCAATGCGATTGGCGACATGCTTGGTGCGCGTGAACACCAGCACGCGCTCATAGGCTTTGTCCTGCAAGAGGCTGAGCAGCAGCGTGCGTTTGTCGGCGGCGGGCACATAGCAGACGCGCTGATCGATATTCTCGGCGGTGCGCTTGGGCGGCGACAGATCGATACGGGCGGGCTGATGCAGAATAAAGCGGCTCAGCTCTTCCACATCGGCGGGCATGGTGGCGGAAAACAGCATGGAATGGCGCTTTTTCGGCAGGGCGGCGACGATCTTGCGGATATCGCGGATGAAGCCCATGTCGAGCATGCGGTCACCTTCATCGAGGATGAGGTGGGTGACGGTGTCAAGCTTGACGGTGCCTTGGTTGACGTGATCGAGCAAACGGCCCGGTGTCGCCACCAAAATGTCCACGCCAGACGACATGGCTTTGACCTGGGCGCCTTGGCTGACGCCGCCAACAATGACGGTGGATTTCAGATGTAGATGGCGGCCATAGGCGCGCACGCTGTCATGAATCTGGATGGCCAGTTCGCGGGTCGGCGCCAAGATCAGGGCGCGAACCGAGCGCGATTTGCGCAGTTCATGGCCTGTCAGTAGCTTCATCATCACTGGCAGGGTGAAAGCAGCGGTCTTGCCGGTGCCGGTCTGGGCCAAAGCGAGAAGATCGCGGCCCGACATCAATTCCGGAATGGCGGCTTTTTGAATGGGGGTAGGGGTCACATACCCAGCTTCGGTCAGGGCGCGCACCATGGGCTCGGCAATGCCAAGGCTCTCAAACGTAATATCAGTCACAAACAATCCTAAATACGCCTGGATTACGGGCGGCCATCAACAGCACGCGCGTGGTTCAGCGTTGTTACCGCGTCCCATGCACGAGTGGATGAACGGAAAGGTTCAAAGAAAATCCCGCGTGGAGGCCTGGTGGCCATCGTGCACCCGCGGGATGACAGGGCTGTACAGGCAAAGCGGTAAAGAAGTCAAGCTGGGGCTGCTTCTGCATCGACCGGCGTCGCAGTGGCACTCGCTACGTTAAACACGAGAAAGCTGTCTTTACGGCATTTCTTTGCTGCCTATTCGCCCTGCTTTCTAACTTGACGCGCCAAGAACGTGCCAGCATTTTTCGCACCTTGGGGTTTTGGCGATGCCTTTGAGGACACATGGTCCGCGGAAATATCCGGCGTCTAGACTGCTGATGTCCTCAGCAGAGCGCGGCTGGAGTTCGATTTCTGCCGAGCTGCGTTCGCACCCCAAAGGTACAATTGCCGCCGTCGTTCCCCAGCAAATCGAGATCAACATCGCCATCAATGGCCGGGACGATGGTCTCGTCACCCGTTTGGGCAATGGGGTCTGCCAACAAACGCGACCAGCAACCGGAACCATCTGGCTGGTGCCGATCGGTGTCGAAAACGATGTCGTCGATATTGCCGAAACGCTGCCCGAAGTCTTGCACCTCTATCTGCCGACACGGCCATTCGAAACGCTGACCGACGATTTCAATCTCGCCAAATCGCCCGCCCGTTCCATCCAATATCTCGCCGGTGTGCAAGACGATCTGATCCGCCAAATCGGTTTGTCGATCCTCTCCGAGCTAAGTCATGAGACGGCGGCGGGGCGTATGCTGGTGGAGACCTCTTCGCTGATGCTCGCGGCGCTTTTGGCCCAGCGCTATTCGGATGGCTGGCGGGGACCGCCGCCAGAAACGCATCACCGGCTCGACAATGTCCGGCTGCGCCGCGTGCTCGACTACATCGATGAGAATGCGGATAGCGACATCTCGGTGCAGGAGCTGGCAGAGATCGCCTGCCTCAGCCCCTTCCATTTCACGCGCATGTTCACGGCGGCGATGGGCCTGCCTCCGGCCCGCTTCGTCAGCCAGCAACGACTGGAAAATGCCAAAGCCATGCTGGCCAGGGGCAAGCTGCCGCTCAGCGAGATCGCACTCAGTTCTCGTTTTTCCTCACAGGCCAGCTTCAATCGGGCCTTCCGCCGCGCCACCGGCATGACGCCCGGTGAGTACCAGCAGCAGCTGCGCTAGCACTCAGCAAGATCGGTCAAAAGGACAGCAAGCGCGGGAAATACGGGCGCAGCGCGGGCGCGTAGCGTTCGAGCATGAGCTGTCGGACGAAAGGACCAAACCGATGAAATACCTTCCCACTTGGAAAACTCTCCCCACGATCGCAACCCTTCTCGGAGCAAGCCTCATGACCATCCAAGCCACCGTCGGCGCCCCAAACGCCGCAACAGATCCGCGCATTGATCCGCAAATTCGCCCTTTCTTGGCCGAACTGAACAAAGACCCGAGCCCGTTTTGGGAGCTGCCGCAGCCCAAGCCGCAGGACATTCTGACGGGGCTGCAAAATAAAACGCCGGTCGACATGTCGGGCGTCACCACAGTCGAAAAGACCATCACCGAAGACGGCAGGACGGTGAAGCTCTACATCATGAAGCCTGAGCATGGGGCAGAAAAGCCCGGCGTGCTGTTCTTCATCCATGGCGGCGTCTGGATCGTCGGCAATTTCCAGAACCACCAGCGCTTGCTGCGTGATCTGGTGGTCGGTTCAGGGCAGGTCGGCGTCTTCGTCGAATATAGCCCCCTGCCGGTGGCGAAATTCCCGACCCAGCTCGAAGAAAGTTATGCCGCACTGAAGTGGACGGCCGTCCATGCCGCTGAGTTCGGCGCCGATGGCAGCCGTATCGCCGTGGCTGGCAATTCCGTCGGCGGCGATATGTCGGCGGCCCTCACGCTGATGGCCAAAGATCGCCGCGGCCCTCATATCCGCTACCAGGTGCTGCTCATTCCGGCCACCGATGCTAGTGTCGACACCGCCTCTTATCATGAGTTCGCCACCGGCCGGTTTTTGCCTCGCGCCTTCATGAAATACGGTTGGGATCTCTATGCGCCCGACGCCAAGCTGCGCAACAATCCCTATGTCTCGCCGCTGCGCGCCAGCAACGTGGAACTGCAAGGCCTACCGCCCGCGCTGATTATCACCGCCGAAAACGATCCCCTGCGGGACGAGGGCGAAGCTTATGCCCGCAAACTGAAGAACGCGGGCGTGGTGGTCACGGCGGTTCGCTACAACGGCGTCATCCATGATTTCGTGCTTCTCAACGCCATCCGGCACGTGCCCGAAGTCGAAGCCGCGATTGCGCAAGCCAGCCAAGGCATCCGCAGCCATCTGGCACCTTGAGGCAAGATGAATTTGTTGACAGCGTCTTGAAACCGCCGATTCAGCTCCCACATCTAAAGGGCTGTAGTTCCGTGGTCTGTCGCCCGCTGGGAGGTCTTTCTCCTGGCGGGCGAGTTTTTGGGGCTTTGGGCAAACAAAAAGGCCGCCCCAAGGGACGGCCTCTATACTGCTCCAAGACAGAGCGCTCAAAGAATGGGCGCGCTTATTTCGGCAGCAAACCTTCACGCTGCATGCGCTTGCGCTGCAGCTTGCGATAGCGGCGAATGGCTTCGGCACGCTCACGGGCGCGCTTTTCGCTCGGCTTCTCGTAATGGCCACGCAGCTTCATTTCGCGGAAGATGCCTTCACGCTGCATCTTCTTTTTCAGCGCTTTCAGCGCTTGATCGATATTGTTGTCGCGAACGATGATCTGCAAAGTCTAACTCCTGAAGCCGTTTCTTTGAGGGGCGGCTAGATAACAGAAGGGTTGCCCCGAGTCCACATTTACCCTTGCAAAACGCCAATACAATCGCATGCGGCATGAGGGCCGCATTGGCGCGCGCGCTTTAATCGTGGCTAAACTGCGCTGCGGGGCTGCTTCGGTTCCGCAAACATCATTCTAAGCCTTTGAAACATATAGCGATATCATGGCTATCTTGAAAATTGCCCGGATGGGCCACCCGATCCTGATGCAGAAGGCCGAAGCGGTAGGCGATCCCACTACGCCGGAAATTCGCCGTCTGGTGGCCGATATGTTCGAGACCATGGTGGATGCCAACGGTGCCGGATTGGCCGCGCCGCAGGTGCATGTGTCGCTGCGCGTGGTGGTGTTTCAGGTCCCCGCTGACCGCAGCGATTCCCTTTCGGAGGAAGAACGTCACGACCACACCGCCCCGCTCACCGTGCTGATCAATCCCCAGATCGAGGTTTTGGGTCCCGAACGTGAAGCCGGCTGGGAAGGCTGTCTCTCCGTACCGGGCCTGCGCGGGCTGGTGGAGCGCTTCACCCATATCCGCTACCGCGGCGTCGATCACGAAGGTCACGCCATCGACCGCATCGCCAGAGGCTTTCACGCGCGTGTGGTGCAGCATGAATGCGATCACTTGGATGGTTTTCTCTATCCCCAGCGCATGAGTGACCTGAAACCGCTGATTTTCGAAAGCGAAGCCCGCCATTGGGCCAAGGGCTGACCTGCGACAGTAGTGGAGCTGCTTTGCTCCGCCATCTTCTTGCCCCAATCTGTGCCTGAGCGCACACTCTGCCTTGCTCTTAAGGGAGGCTGATATGCGCGTTCTTCCAACGTGCCTCTGTCTCGCCGCGTCTGCGCTGGTCCTGGTTCCTAGCGCAATGGCCCGACAACTGGCAGTTACGAAAGTCTCATCGCAAAGTGTAGCCTGCGTTTTCGCGCCCAATTGTGCAGTGACGCCCACTGATACGATGTCCTACTTCAAGATGTTCGGCGATGGCGGCAATGGCCGTATTCTGGTGCGCACGTATCCCGGTCTGCCGGGCACCAAGGCCGCTGGTCTCACCGGGTATTCCTTCAATATCGACATGCGCGGCGCCACCACGCTCGGCATGCCCAACTGCGTCGAGAAACTAGTGGTGGATGCCGGGCCGGTGGCGAGTCTGGATTACGCCGGTAAGGCGGAAATCTTTGTCGTCAGCGGCGGGGAAGGCCCAGCCGTGTCTTCGGTCACGCAAACCGGCAGCAAGATCAGCTTTAGCTTTGCCAAAGCAATTTGCCCGGGCAGCAGCCCCGCCTCGCAAAGCCTCTATTTTGGCTTCGCCGCCAAAAACGCTCCGGTTTGGGGCAGGGGGCAAGTGACCGGCTCACTGCAGGGTGTCGCCGATGTTGATGTCCGCGTGCCCAAGCACACCGGGCCGGATAGCTGAGGTTTGGACTTTTGCTGGGCGGGCACCGATAATCCCCGGCGCCCCGCTTGGCAGGAGTTTGTGTGACTGACGATGATGACGCCCGCGCCGTCTTGGGCGCCGTGCTGGCCCGTGCCGGGCAAGAAGGCTTTTCGCCCGCTTTGCTGACCTCGGTCCAAGGTGACGCCGTTTTTCCGGCGGGAATCGCTGCTGTCGTTGCTTTCTGGGCCAGCGAAATCGATGCCGCGTTGGAGCAGCAGCTGGTGGCTATGGAACTGGCCGCTTTGCCGGTGCGGGCACGCATCCGCGTTGGCGTCTTGAGCCGCCTTGCCCTGCTCAAGCCGCATAAAGACGCCGCCCGCAAAGCCGCGCTGCTGCCGCAAGCCCTCGGCGATAGCGCGACCAGCCTGTGGCATACCGCCGACATTATCTGGCGCGCTGCGGGTGATCGCTCTACCGACTTCAATTTCTACAGCAAGCGCGCGATTTTGGCCGCCGTGCTTTCTTCCACCATGGTGGCTTGGTTCGGCGACGACAGCGACGATGAGCGGCACACCGCCGCTTTCCTCGATGCGCGTATCGACAATGTGCTGGCTTATGAGAAGCTGAAAGCGCGCTTCAAACAGGCTTGCGCGAACTCTACCGCCCCACAATCAGGAAATGCGTCATGACGAAAACGTGTCTTGTAGGAATGGCGGCGCTCGCCATTGTTACCGGTATCGCCAATGCGGAGAACACCGTGCCCGCCCCCACGCTCGATCACGCCAAAGTGTTCAAACTGGCCGAAGCGCCAGGGCGAAAATTCGCCAATGGCGGCGGCGCCCGCGATCTTATTCTCGGCACGCTGAAAAGCGGCGAAGCGGTGCGGGTGCATGAATCGATGCAACCCGAAGGCGCAGAGCCCAATCCGGCCCACGCCATCGACCATTCCGAATTCATCATCGTTGGCGAAGGCACGCTGGAGTTCAGCCATGACGGCGTCAGCGAAATCGCTGGTCCCGGCGATGTCGTCTACGTCGCTCAAGGCACGACGCATCAAGTCAAGAACATCGGCAAAGGCCCGATCAAATACGCCATCGTCTCGATTGGCGGCGATATCGGCGCCAACGCGCCCAAATAACAAAATTCACGGGAGAACCACCATGCAAGCCCTCGATCGCCGCAGCCTTTTCGCCGCCATGGGTGCGCTTGCCGCGCTTGGCAGCGTCGCCAACGCCGCCACGGAAGCCTCGGGCGCGCCGACGCTGACCAAGAGCAAGGTGCTGAAATACGCTGAACTGCCGCTGCGCAAATTCGCCAATGGCGGCGAACAGCGCCGTGTCATGTCCGGCACCTTAGCCACCGGCGAATATCTTGAAATTCACGAGACCATGCTACCCGCCGGTGAGATGCCGCATCCCCCGCACAAGCATCCCAATTCAGAAATTCTCTTCATTCAGACGGGCAATGTCGAATACATCGACGAAGACGGCTCGCGCACCCCTGCCGGGCCTGGCGACATCGTCTTCTCCGCCTCCAATCAAACCCATGGCTTGAAGAATATCGGCACCACACCGTCGACCTACATCGTGGTCTCGGTGTCAAAGCAACTGCCAGAAGGCTGAGCCCTCCGGCAGTGCAGCGTCACTGTGGCGGTTCGCTTGCTGGTGGTGAAGATTGGGTTGGCGCTGCCGACTGATCCGGCGCGGGTTGCGTCGGTGTTGGCACGCTCGGCGCCGGTTCTATCGGCGTCGGGGTGGGATTTAGCGCAGGCTCAACCGTGTTTACCGGCGGAGGCGCTATCGGCGCAGCTACCTTAGGCGCAGCGCGTTGCTTGGCGACATGCGGGCGCGGGACTGCTTGCACTGGTGCCGATTGTGCCGGCGCGGTTGGCGGTACGACGTCTTGCGGCGGAGCTACCACGGGCGGTGGCACCGGCGGCGCTGCAACCGCCGGCAAGGTCGGTGCCGGGCTCTGGGTTGCCATAAGCGGCGGTGGCGTGGCTTTCCACATCCCCATGCCATAGCTGAGGGCGCCGAGCCCGCCGATCACCAGGACAATGAAAGCCGCGCCGACCATCATCTTGGTCTTGTCGTCCTTCTCATCTGTGTCCGGAAGCGGCGTGTACCCTCTGAGATCGTTTGTGGAGGGGATGGCCACCATGCGGATATCATCCGGCGCCTCCACCGTGCGCTCGTAGACGTCCTGGGATTCGTGCTTATGAAAAGCATTCATCTTGGTCTCCTACAGACTTCTCGCGGCCTCGTGCGAGCCTTGTGTGCTTCGCTGCGGCGCCCCGCAAAGTAATCCTTGTACGGAGCATTCCGTACAACTTGTTCTCGCTTGTAGCGACAGGGGGAAAACGCTTGGCTGCGAGCAGAGTTCCCCCGAGAACCTCCTAGGTCGCTCGCGGCGCGGGAACTTTTGTCAAAAATCGTGTCGGCACAGACCAATAGACGCGCTGTGCCACGGCAAATACGAAGCGCAAAAAATGACCCTCCTTTGCGGGGAGGGTCAGTGATTTATCTAAATGCGTGGTGTCGTACTTTTTGGCGCTGCTACGCTCACTGCGGCGGTTCGGTTGCCGGCGGAGTTTGGGCTGGCGGCGCTTGATCGGGTAGGGCTTGTGTCGGCGGAACGGGTTGCGGCGCGCTCTGAATCGGCTCGACTGGCGTTACCGCAGTGGGGCTGAGCGGTGCAGGCTCAACTGGAGACATTGCCGGAACTGCTGCTGGTGTCGGTAACACTTTCACCGCGGATTTTGCTTGCTGCTTGGGCGTGCGTATCGCTGGTGCTGCTTGCGTGGGAGCAACGGGCGGAACAATGGCTTGTTGTGGCGTTGCGGCGGGCAGGGCTGGCGCTACAACAGCGGGCTGCGTCGCCACGGCGGGCACTGCTGGCGGAGCGCTATTGATGGCCAAGACCAGCGGTACTGCCGGCTTGGAATCCCACATTCCTGATGTATAGCTGAAGACGCCAAAGCTACCGATCACCACAGCGATAACGGCCGCACCGATGATCATTTTTGTATTGTCGGCTTCGCTATCTGTTTCCGGCGGCGGGGCATGGCCGCGCAAATCATCCATAGCCATGTTGGGCAAATTGCCAACGGGGATGGCGCTCGGCTGCACCATTGTGTGCTCGTAAACCGTCAGATCACCCGTCGCGGGGTCGTGCTTTTGTAAGGCGTTCATCTCACTCTCCTGCAGGGTTCTCGCGTCTCGAAAAGGAATGATGCGAGCAGCATTTCTGCTTCGCTGATCAGGCGCTCGCGCCCACGCCGTTGCAATCAGATTGCGCCGTTCGCGGCTTTCGGAAAATACTCAGTGTGCGGAAATTATAACCTGCGGAGTAAGTGAGATGCGTCAAAAGAGACGCAAAGCCGGGTATATTTCAAATATTTTGCCTACACCCTATGGTAGAGTAATTGTGCGTCTGGGTGGAACAGATATGCGCTCATTCGTGATTTTGCTCGGCTGTGCCGTGGCGCTCTCGGCGGCCGCGCTGGCTGACCAACCGTTTTACCGCGTCGATTTTCGCTTCTCGAACAGAGCCGCAAACGATCAGGTGTTTCGGCGTGACCGCAGCCAATGCCTCAACGCAACGTCGATGCGGTATCAGATCAGCCGCGCGCAAAATATCCGCTTCGGTTCTGCCTCGGTGTTGGGCTGCCCGGGTGCCACGACTGAGCCGCGTCCGAGCTATGAAGCGCACGCCACCGCCTTCTACCAATGCATGATGGCCAAGCGTTATCGCTCCGATCCTAACGGCCGCTATGCGGTTTCGCTCTCCTCTCAGTTTTAGCGCTTGCTTGCCCTGATCACGGAAATAACCAGATCCGGCGGGTCTCGAATCTTGGCGCGGCACGTTCTAGTACTGGGCCATGCCGCTCCCATTCCTGCTGCCTGACCTGCCGATCACGGAATGCCTGCCGCGCCTGCTTACCGTATTGGGCGAGCAGTCCAACGCCGTGCTCGTGGCTCCGCCCGGTGCGGGCAAGACAACCTGCGTGCCGCTCGCCCTCCTCTATGCTGCGCCGATGGACCAAGGTCGCATCCTGATGCTGGAGCCGCGGCGGCTGGCGGCGCGGGCCGCGGCCAGCCGTATGGCCACTCTGCTCGGTGAGGCGGTGGGCCAGACCGTGGGCTTTCGCACCCGCCTCGAAAGCGCCGTCTCTGCCGCCACTCGCATTGAGGTGGTGACAACCGGCTTGCTGGTTCGCCGCTTGCTCGGCGACCCCGGGTTGGAGGGTGTCTCCACGGTCATCCTCGATGAAATACACGAGCGTTCGCTCGAAGCCGATCTGGCGCTGGCGTTCAGCCTCGACGCCCAGGCAATGCTGCGGCCGGATCTGCGCCTGCTCGCCATGTCCGCGACTCTGGATGGCGCCCGCCTCTCTGCCATCATGTCGGCTCCCATCGTCGAAAGCGCCGGGCGGATGTATCCGGTCGAGATTCGTCATGCCTTGCGCGATCTGGCCCAGCTGCGCGATCTGCCAGAGGTGATGGCGCGCGCCATTCGTGCGGCGCTGGCCGAAGCGCCGGGCGATATCCTCGCTTTCCTGCCGGGCATGGCCGAAATCCGCCGCACTGAATCCGCGCTCGAAGGCATCGATGCCACTGTGCTTCCGCTGCATGGCGATTTGCCGCCCGCGGCCCAGGATCTGGCGCTGCGTCCAGCGCAAAACCGCCGTGTGGTGCTGGCCACGGCCATCGCCGAAACCTCGCTGACGGTGCCGGGGGTGCGCATCGTCATTGATGGCGGCTATCGCCGGGCCCCGCGTTTCGATCCTGCCAGCGGTCTGACCAGGCTGGTGACCGAGCGGGTCAGCCGCGCCGTCGCCGATCAGCGGACGGGCCGCGCTGGGCGTGAGGCGCCCGGCCTTGCCATTCGCCTTTGGACGGAAGCGGCCCAGCGAGGTCTTCGTCCTTATGACCGGCCTGAAATTTTGGACGCCGAGCTTTCCGGCCTGGTGCTCGATTGCGCCGCCTGGGGCACGCCGCCGGACGAGCTGGCCTTTCTCGATGCCCCGCCTGACGGCGCCATCGCCACCGCCCGCACCCTCCTCACGGAGCTTGGCGCCATGAACGAGGGCGGCGTCACACCACTGGGTATGCGCATGAACCGGCTGGGGGCCCATCCGCGCCTCTCGGCCATGATGCTGGCGGCGGACGAGCCTGCCAGCCAAGCCCGCGCTTGTGATATTGCGGCGCTGCTCGAAGCCCGTGATCCGCTGCGTGGCGGGCCGGAGGCTCCCGCCGACATCATGACGCGTCTGGAGGCCATCGAGGATCCGGCGTCAACGCCGAACGCGGACCGCGGCGCCATTCACGGTATTCGCCAAGCCGCCAAGCAATATCGAACCCGGCTTGGAATCGGCGCCACGCGGGCGGCGAGTGGCAACCCGGCGCCCCTCATCGCGGCAGCTTTTCCCGATCGTTTGGCGCAGCGCCGTGGTGAGCCCGGCAGCTTTCGCCTTTCGGGAGGCGGCGGCGCCCGGTTGGCGGTGACCGATCCGCTCGCCAAAGAGGGGTTGCTGGCGGTGGCAGCGCTAGAGCTGAAAACCGCACCCCGCATCACCATGGCCGCTCCGCTCGATTTGGCAGCCCTGCCCGCCGCCCTTACCGCGCGGATCAAAGAGAGCGTGGAAACCAGTCTCGACCCCGTTACGGGCGGCGTGTTGGCGCGGCGGCGCAAAAGCCTGGGCGCGCTGGTGCTGGAGGAGCGCTCTGCACCGCCCGATGCGGCGGATGCAGTGGCGGCGCTGCTGGGCGCCATCCGCGATACGCCCGCTCATCTTCCGTGGACGGATGAAGCCCGCAATCTGCAAGCGCGCCTCAAGCTGATGCATGGCCTAGAGCCGGACCTTTGGCCAGCTAGTGATGACGCCAGCCTGATTGCGTCTCTTGCAGAGTGGCTCGGCCCCCCTCTGCATGGCTTCACCCGGCTTGGTGATCTGACGCGCCTGGATCTCAGCGCCGCTTTGCTGGGCCGCTTGGCGTGGTCATTGAAAACGCGTCTCGACAAGGACTTGCCCACGCATGTGACGCTGCCGCATGGCAGGGCGGCAGTGGATTATACCCAGCCGGTGCCTATCGCGGCCGCCCGCGCTCAGCATTTCTATGGTTTGGCTGAAACGCCCAAACTCGCTGGCGGGCGCGTGCCCCTGAGACTCGCGCTGCTGTCACCCGCGGGACGGCCGATCGCGCTCACCGCCGACATCGCGGGCTTCTGGAAAGGCGCTTGGGCTGACGCGCGCCGCGACATGCGTGGCCGCTATCCCCGACACAATTGGCCGGAAAATCCGTTGCTGCCCTAGAAAGCCTTGCAAGGCAAAGACAGTGCATTCAGGCGTCGTCATGCTGAGACGGCCTGTTGGTGTGCCCGGGCCGCAAAGCAGCCCGCTATCGGCGAAAATCGTGTTGTGCTGCATTTACCCCTTGAAGGCGCCAGTTGCGATGCCCATCTCTAATAGGCTCTTTGATATTGTGGGTAAGACGGCGCTTGGCGCGTAGGCGGAGCTGTGCCTCCGCCGCAAAAATAAGATGCAGCGAAACTATTGGCCTGCTGAGCAGATCCTCGTTCGCCAATTTTCGTTTCCAGTGGGCCTCGGGGTTCCGCGAAGGGCCCCCCCTCCCTCCCCTTAAGGCGGGAAAAGTGACAAACAAGAATCAAGGATTTGCGGTTCCACCAAACCGAGCCCCAAGATTTAGTCCGGCTAATCCCCAATCGCTACACCTTCGCGCCTGGGATCGGCGGCGCCGACATAGCCGCCCTTCACGCGCTCCACGATGTGAAGGCCGCTGGTCTCGACGCTGGCGGCGCGAACGTCATAGCCCATCTGGATCAGCTGTGGTGCCAGAGCGCCAAGCGGGGTGTCTTTCTCCAATTGCAGCGGCCCGCCCGCCATCACGAAATGGGGCAGGGCGACGGCATGA
>JARLIR010000100.1 GCA_031291635.1 Rhizomicrobium sp.
ACCGCCCGCTTGGCTAGGCGGCCACATCGTGGCGCAGCTAATGATCGGCACCCTGATGTTCCGCCATATTCCCAGCGAGGCAGGCATCATCGGCGAAGTGGCGGGGCATCTGCATCCGGCGGTGCGGGTGTCACGCGGCGGTGTCTCGGTGCGGCGGCGCTGTTTCGTCTCCGATGGCAGGCGTCTGCTGCTGCCCGCCTTCGGCGCCTATACCGGCGGCCTCGATGTCCGCGACGAAGCGGTAACGGCGCTGTTCTCCCTCGGCCACTGCGTTTATGCGCTAGGCAAAGAGCGCGCCTATCTGGTCAAGGCCGTAGCTTAAGCCGTCACTTGCGGCGGAAGAAAAACGTCGAAGCCCAGCCCAGCAGAATGCCCATCAAGACCGTCGCGACGCCGTAATAAAGCGGCTTGTCGTGGGCGAATTCGAACAGCCGCCGCTCGAAGCCGGACTGGTCGACATAAAATGGCGTTGATTGCGCGCTCACCACATTGCCATCGCGGAAAATATAGACCTCGACGTTATAGGAGCCGCGCGGCACCGCTGCCGGAATCGGCACATGCACGCGAAAGGCGGTGTTTTGCGTCTCCACACCGGCCGGATTTTCGCGGTAGAGACCGGCGCGTTGTTCGGCTCGCACCAACGCGGCTTGATAAGGCGCACCATCGCCATCGCTCGCCACCATATCGGCGCGCAAATTGCTAAGCCCCAACTCGTAGCGGCTGAGCGTGTCGCTGCTGGCAATGGCGCCGAGCGGCGCATTGGAAGCGATGAAGTAATAAGAGGGCAGCCACAGCTTGGCGCGGGCGCTATTGATCCACATCCCGGCAATATGATCTTTGCGCCGCACCGTCATCAGCGTATCGGGACCGCGCACCACCACCACGATATTGCCGATGCCGTGTTCGGAGGGATTTTCCACCGCTCCGAACACCGTGATCTCCGAGCCGTTGAAGTTGGAGGTAATCTGTAAGTAATCTTGGCTCAGCATCGAGGTCAGATTTTCCTCGGCCAAGGCCGGGGCCGCGAGCAGCACCAAGGCAAGCAGCGCCGTTCTCATGGTGAGCCCGCTGCCAAGCTGTAGACATCCTCGGGCCGCACCACCAACTGATAGAAGAGGCCCACCGCCACCGCGAGCACCAGGAGCGCCATCAGCAAGCGCAGCTCTTCGCCACGCAGCTTGGCGCCAGCCCGCACGCCAAATTGCACCCCGAACACCCCGCCCAGGATCAGCACCAGCGCCAGCACCACATCGACGGTGAAATTGTCGACCGCATGCAGAATCGTGCTTGAGGCGCTGACGAACAGCACTTGCAGCATCGAGGTGCCCACCACCACATTGGTGGGCATGCGCAGCAAATAGATCATCGCTGGCACCATCACGAAGGCGCCGCCAACGCCCAGCACCGCCGACAAAATGCCGACGATGAGGCCCAACACCAGCGGCGGAATGGCGCTGATATAAAGCCGTGATTGGCGAAAGCGCATCTTGAAGGGCAGGCCGTGCAGCCAATGATGCTGGCCGGGTTTTCTGCCATAACCGGAACGGCCTTCACGGCGGGCGATAAAGCTGCGCAGGGATTCGTTCAGCATGATGGCGCCGACGGTGCCCAGCAAAACCACATAGCAGGCCGAGATGGCGAATTCCGCTTGGCCCATGCGGCGCAGCACGGCGAACAGCCAGACGCCGATCGCCGAGCCGACCAGGCCCGAGGCGATCATCACCGCGCCCATTTTGAAATCAACGCTGTGGCGTTTCCAATGCGTCAGCACGCCAGAAAAGGTCACGCCTGCAATCTGGCTCGCTGTGGTCGCCACCGCCACGCCAGGCGGGATGCCGTAGAAGATCAGCACCGGCGTCAGCAGAAAGCCGCCGCCGACGCCGAAAACACCGGAGAGAAAGCCCACCACAAAGCCCATGCTCAAGATGATCAGCCAATGAACCGACATCTGGGCGATGGGCAGATAAATTTCCATCGAGAGCAAATCACAGGTGGAGGGGTCGGCCCGACTTTGCGCGGTCGGGATGAGGTGGTCAACCTTACAACGAAAGGCCCGGGATTAACCCCTGGTCACATCCGATATGGTCGGGGCGACATTGGCACGGGCGTCGAGCTGGCCTGGGCGGAAACTGTCGGCGGCATGCTGGGCGGCGCCACGGGCTTCGTTGTCGAGCTGGCTCGAGATGGCGGTGAGCCGCGATTTGGATTCGGCATCGCCTTGGGCCGCCGCGATGGCATACCACTTGAAGGCATCGACGAGGTTCTGCGGCACGCCCAACCCGCGCTCGTAGAGCACGGCGAGATTGAACTGGGAATCCGACAGCCCAAGATTGGCCGCCTTGAGGAACCAGCGCGACGCCTCGGTATAATCCTTTTTCATGCCCGCGCCTTCGGCGTAAGCCACGGCGAGGTTGTGCATCGCCTTGCGGCTGCCGAGATTGGCGGCAGCTTGATACCAGCGCGCGGCTTTGGCGGCATCGGCAGGCACGCCACGGCCACGCTCATAAAGCGTTCCCAAACGATATTCGGCGACCGGCTCGCCTGCTTCGGCGGCTTTGGTAAGCCATTTGGCGGCTTCAGCTTCATTGGCCGGAACGCCATCGCCGTCGAGGTATTTGAGCCCGACGATCAGCTCGGCTTTGGCATTGCCGCTATTGGCGGCCTGGGTCAGGCGGTCGAGCGGGGCGCGGCCAGTGGGCTGTACGGCAGCGGGCGGCAGCTGTTGCGGCGGCAAGGCGGCGACTTGGGTCGCGGGCTTGGCTGCGGCGAGCCCGGTCGGGGCGGCGTGCGGTTTCACCGGCAGCGGGGCGGGGGCGACGCCCGGCTCTTGGGTCGAGGAATGCAGGCCCGGAGCAGGCGGTGTCTCGGAAGGCGGTGCAACCGGTGTTGCCATGCTCGGCACAGGCGTTGTCGCCGTGGGCTTGGGCAGCAGATTGATGACTTGCGGCGAATGGCTGGCGGTACGGCTTAAGATGGCACCCGCGATGACAGCAATGGCGATCAGCGCCACCAGTCCAACGACCAGCGGACGGGTGCGGGGGGCTTGCGTTTCTTTGACCTTGGCGGCGGCGCCCCAGCGCAGATTGCCGAGCGAGGCACTGCGTTCGGTTTCCTGCTGGGCGGCGACACGGGCCGAACGGCGGGCGGCGGCAAGATAGGATTCGACCGTCGGCGGCGCTTCCGCTGCTCCAGCGGCAAAGGCTTCCGGCGGCATTTCGTAATTGGGCAAGGGGTCGGCGAAGCCGGGCTGTGGGGCTTGGGCGAAGGGCGGCGCAGCAAAGGGCGGCGGCTCAAACCCTGGCAAAGGGCCAAAGGCGGCGGCCGTCGGCGGCGCGACCGCGGCAGGCGGCGGAACGAAGGGGGGCACGAAGGCTTGCACCGGCGTCGGCGTCGGCTGCGGCGGCAAGGGGGCCACCAACTGCGCTGGCAGATCATCGCTTAGCGTTTGTTTTTCGACCGCGGCTTTGCGCGCTTCGGCGGCCGCTTCGCGTTGGGACACTTCCAGCGCTTCCAGCCGCGCCATGACTTTTTTCAGGTTTTCTTCGAGCGGGCTGGGCTCGTCTTGTTCTTCGATGCGGCCGCGCACTTCGCTGATCGCCCGTTCAATGCCCATCAGGCGCCGGTCGATGCCGGGATCGCTGCCGCGTTCCTCCAGCCGATGCACGCTGTCTTCCAGACGGACGATCGCCTCCATCGGCGAGGGCGCATGTTTTTGTGCTTCGATGCTATCCAGCGCCCTGTTCAGCGAACCTGCTTGGGCTTGGGCCGCAGCTTCCACGGCCCGCACCCGTTCGTCGAGGGTGGCGAGGCGCGTTTCGAGCGCTTGGGTGGCAGCCAGCGCATCAGCCCGCGATTGGCCGACCCGGCCCGCCACGGTCTCGATATTGTTGGCGAGATTGGAAATCTGCACCGCCGACTGATTGGCGGTCTCGGTGATCTGATCGGCGAGCCGCGACAGACCCTGGTGCAAGGCTTTGACGGCATCGCGCAGGCCATCGCCGCTATCGCGGCCTTCGACACGGCTCAGCCGGTCGGTCAGGCTTGAAACATGGGCGCCGAGCTGGTCGAAGGCTTGGGCTTGTTCGCGGGCGGCGATATTCATCTCCACCGCGGCTTTGCTCACCACCCGATTGCTTTCGGTCTGGCTGCGTTCGGAGGAATCGAGCCGCCGCGCCATGTTGCGCAGCTGGTCCTCGATGCGGCGATAGACTTCGGCGGTATCGGCTTCGCTGCGGGAGACGCGGTCGAGCATGGCGTCCGAATCGCGGCGTTGGCGATCGGGCTCAGCCCGGAATTCAGTCCTGGAAGGCCACTCTTGGCGCGCACCACTCATGCCTGCGAACTCCTGGAAATCCGCAAATCCCGTGTCGGCAGTGCTGGCGTAGCTCGCATCTGAGAGACCCGCCACGATCCGGCGCGTGAGCCATTCCCCCACAGACAAGCCTTCACGCCGCGCTGCTGCGCGGGCTGCTTCACGGGCTTCCGAAGAAATTCCCGCCACATTCCATGGCAAATCCGGCCGCATCTCGCCTCTCGCGACGCATCCTCCCCAACATAAAGTACTGGCGCGCACATGTAGTGTAAAGGAATGTGCGGCAGTTGAGGACGGATGGCGGCTTCGTTACCCATGGAAGTAGAATCTGCTCACAGCCTTTAACACTCCGTTAGCGCTGCGAGCGAGTTTCACAATTTGCTGTCGTCCTCCACAGCTGCGCGCGCCAACTCGGCCGCAAGGCTTCCCGTAAGCCAAGCAAAGGCCATGCGAAAATCGCTGATCAGCGACCAAATCGGATAGGTGAAAGTCGCAGGCTGGTTCTTTTCGACGCAGAAATGCGCGTACCAAGCCGGGCCGTAACCCGCCACCAGGGCAACAATTCCTAACCAGGGCCGCGCCAAGACAACGGCCGCTACGACAGTGACCACGGCGAGGAAGGTGCCAACAAAGTGGATCTGGCGCGTCCGCGGGCGCGCGTGTTCGCGCAAATAGTGCAGCCAGAAGGCATTATAGCGTTTGATCTTTTCCGCCATGGCTCCTTTTACCGGCTCAGGCGCTTATTGAGAAGGTCCGCCGATGGCACCGCGCAAGGCCGGGGCCTTGCTCTCATCTTTCCCCTGCTGGGGCGATGGCACAGTCTGGGCATCGGGCGCATTCTTGTCGCCCTTCTCGCCCAAGCCCAGATCGGTGGTGAAGATTTGGGCCACATAGATGGTGTCGGCATTGGCCGACGCGCCCACGCCGGTGCGGTCGTAATCGGCGAAGGAGAGGTTATCCAGATGGGGCTTGGAGGCAGCCCAGCCATCGACAAAGCGCTTGGCGAAGGCATCGACGTCAATGCCTTGTGCAATCGTGAAGTGCTGCGCCGCCACGTTCTCGCCGACCAAGCCTTGGAATTTGGCGTCATCGTTCATGATCATGGTGGCCGCCAGATGCTGATCGTCGCCATTGGAGAAGGCGTTGGCGCTCGCCATCCCGGCGCTGCGCTTGCGGGCGACCTTGGTCAGCTCAGGATCGACCAACATGATTTTCGCCTTGGGCGCGGCTTTGGCGCGTTGTTCGGCAACAAGTTGGACGATTCGGGTTTCGAGCAGTGGCATCTGCGAGGCCGGATCGGGGCGGGTCGGTCCAAACAAATCTGCGCAACCGGCCAAAGCCAGGGCGAAGAGCACCACAAATGCTGCGCGTTTGATTGGTGAAATCACTGCAATGCAGGGGCTTCAATAAGCCCGCTGCTCCCATTCCGCCGTCGACGACCGACGCATTATTTCAATCGAGCCCACGGCTTTCCGACAAAATAGGACTAGCCGTCCACGCTCCCGACATACCATAACGAAGGCCAATGAAAATGCCCCTGCGGTGTCCATCACGCTTTTCTGACCGATACCGATTTTTTGGGCACAGTCGCGGGCTGGTTCAAGCCTTGGGGCGTGAATCGGCTATGGCGCTTGGACGTGGTTGAGGAGGTATGTGGCGTGGTTGATTTGCCAAAAATCGCGGTGTGCTACCCCTCGGGTGACATGGTCCATGCCGATTTCGCCTTGGCCTTGGCGGGGCTGTGTCTGTCGGTGCATCCGATTGAGACGACGGTGGTCAACACCAAGAGCTCGATTGTGGCTGAGGCCCGCAACATCGCGGTCCAGCGGGCGCAGGAAGCCGGTGCCGATTATCTTCTCTTCCTCGACAGCGACATGGTCTTCCCGCAGACCGTGCTGCACCGGCTTTTGATCCATCAGAAGGATATTGTCGGCGCCGTCTATACCAAGCGGGTGGCGCCTTATGATTTGCTCGGCACCATGCTGGCGGGGGCAGAGCCGCCCGGCGCCGATGGTCTGGTGGAGATGCTGCGCCTGCCCACCGGCTGCCTTTTGATCCGCATGGCCGTCTTTGAGAAGCTGACTCGGCCCTATTTCCACTTCGCGGTCGATGAAGAGCACGGCACGATGTTGGGCGAGGATTATGTCTTTTGCGACCGGGCGCGCCTCGCGGGCTACCGTTTATGGGCAGATTTCAGCCTGTCGCAGGAGATCGGCCATCTCGGCCAAACCGTCTGCCGTCTGCCTTTGGGCGGCAATCCTTAGACCTTGGTTCCGGCGCGCATGCTCTCGCTGATCCGCTCGCGAAAGCGGAAATAGAACACCAGCAGCAAGAGGCCCTGCGCCACGGTGGGGCCGAGCAGGGCGTAAGCGGCCCAGAAATTGGGGCTGGCGACTTTCACCACCACCACATTGACCACGGCCAGCGAGAACATCAGCCCCGCATAGGCGTAACCGGCCCGGATGATGTGCCGCTCGGCAAGATGCTCGGTGATGATCGGGGGCACATAGGGGGCCATCCAATCGCGCCGCAGCATCACCACACCAAGCGCCAGCCATAACAGGCTCGGCTTGACCATGATGAAATGGGGGTTGTGAAACAGCATCGTGGCGCCGCCGAAGGTCGTGATCAAGACCAGGCTCAGCCATTGCAGGGCGCCGATTTTTTTGCCCTTGAAATGCATATAGAGGGTTTGCGTCACCACCAGGCTGACGCCCACGCCCGTGGCGACATAGACGCCAAATGTCCAGAATAGAGCCACAAAGACAAAGGTGGCCACGAGATCCCGCGCAATGGGGATCAAAGCCCTCACCACCAGCATGACTGTTTTACCACTTTCCAAGGAAAGGAATCTTTCCGCGCCGCTTGTCGATATACACGCCCAATTGCCAAGTAAAGGTAAGCATCGCCGCCAGCAGGAGGAAGTCGAGCACACTGGCCCAGGCTGGTGCTAGGATATGGTAGACGACCGTCAGACAATCAATGGCGGCCAGCCCGGCATAGGTTGTGGCCCACAGAGCGGTCAAGAGCGTATGGGCCCGGACCAGGAAACCTGGTTCATGCGGCCCGGTCAGCCAGCGATATTGGGTGGTGAAGGGCTTTCGGATCGCCATCGACCACAGAATCGCGGCAAGCAGGCCACCTTCCAGCACCAAATTCGTACCCGGCGCGGCGGTTTCGGGCTGCACGAAGCCATCATAGATGGCCATCACCCCAAATAGGACTAGTCCTGCGGCATCGAAGAGGCGGACGGAACCGGTGGCGCCGAAATAGCGCAAGCCGACGGCAAAGGCGGCAGCAAAAGCCAGCCATAAGGCCAGGCTCACCGAAAGCGGCGCCATCACGTAGTAAACTGCGGACGGCAGGAAAGCGAGCACGGGTGCTTTCGGGTTTTCGGATTATGACATCGCCGGGTGCCCGTTAAGACACCCGGCGAGCAGGATAGCAATTACTTTGCGGCCGGTGCAGGGGCCGCAGCGCCGTAGCGGCGGGTCAGGTAGAGAGACCACAGCTGGGCAGCGCGGCTCAGCGCAGCGTCGCCCTGGAAGCCAGCCAGTGTTGCCTTGGCGCCGGCTTCGTCGCCCGACTTGATCTGGCTCATGGCGATCGCGAGCTTGGCTTCGGAAACGCCGACGCCGCCGAGATCAACAGCCTTCTGTGCCGTGCGAATGGCATCGGCATAACGGGCGTAACCGAAATAGGCTTCGGCGACGTTGACCATGTCCTTGCTGTTCTTGGCGGACTTCTCAACTGTCGGAAGGATCGGTTCGTCCTTTTTGGCGTCGGAATTGATCTGAGCCAGCACCGGGGCGACCTTGGCCTGGTTGATGGCGCCAGCAGCAATGCCGAGCTGCAGGAACTGGCGGGAATCGCCCCAGCTACGAATGGCATGGGCAGCATCTTCGGCTTCGAGATAGTTCTGGCCGGCCCAAGCCGCGTTCACCACGACGCGCAAACGATACATGTCGAGAGCCGCGATTTCGCGCGAGAACTTGTTGCCCGGGGGCAGCGTTTCCATCGAGAAGTCGAGCAGGTAACGCCAGTCATCGGCCTTACCGTAGTCGCGGGCCATCAATTCGAAGGCCTTCACTTCGTTGGCGCGGTCCTTGGTTTTGTCATAGGTGAAGGCCAGGATCTGATAGAGGCCATAGGGCGGCACGGCATTCTTCGCCGTCGCCGCATCGATGCCCTTCTGGGCAAAGGCGATGGCGTTGGGACCGTCATTACTCTGGTAATAGGCCGCGGCGAGCGCGTTCCAGACATCGGGATTGGTGATGTTGTTCTTCACCGCCAGCTGACCGAGTTCGATCACCAGGGGGGGGTTGTTGGCTTCGCTGGCCAGCGACATGGCAGGGGCGATCAGCGAGTCGCGATCATCCGCCGGTGCGGCCGGGTTCTTCACCACGGACACGAAGGCTGCGCCAGCTTTGACGCGATCACCCGAATTCAAATAAGCGACGCCCAGAAAGCGCTGGGTCAGATACTTGTCGTAGTCAGTGGCTTCGGGAACGGCCTGGGCCAATTCACATGCGGCAATCGCTGCTTTCCAATCCTTGGTGTCGACGCCTTTTTTGCAATCGACTAGGAACTTGCTTACGGCCTTGCTGACTTTCGGCGTCTCGGCTTTGTCAGACTTATCGGCGGCCTGCGCCGGGATCGTGGCGAGAGCAAAGCCCATCGCGCAGTACGGAAGGCAGGCGATCGCAGCAGCCCGCAAAAAACTCTTCTTCATGGATTCCTCACCTAGCTGTCACGCGAAGCACCGCGTCGGAGCCCGCATCGCGTATCTTTGCTTAGTATGCAACTTTATTATGGCGAAGCACTGCGTCGAATCTGCCAAAAATGTCAATGCTGCAGCGCAATAAAGCCTCGGGCGTCGGCAGGACTATTTCCGTCAAAGGCCGCTGGTAAGTGCTTTTTAACCATCCGGTGCCAGCTTCACAGAGCATTGATCGGGCCGGGCAAAATGGCCGAATTTGTTCTGGGCTGCGTGCAACTTGGGCTTGCGTACGGAGCCGCCAATCGCACGGGTAAACCCTCTCATGCTGCGGCATTGCGCCTTTTGCGCCGCGCCGTTGCGTCAGGAATTCAAACTTACGATGTGGCGCGTGCTTACGGTGATGCCGAGGATCGCCTCGGGGAAGCGCTATCTGACTGCCCTGTTGGCATCATCACCAAGCTCAGCCCGCTCAGTACGATCCCGGATGACGCTAGCGCCGATCAGGCCGTGATGGCGGTCGAGGCCAGCATTGTCGCTTCGCGTGAGGCGCTGCGTCGCAATCGTCTGGACTGCCTCCTATTGCATCGTGCCGCCCATCGCACGTTGTGGGCTGGTGCGGCCTGGCAGCGGCTGCTCGACTATCGGAGCGAAGGGGTCATCACCCGTTTGGGGATTTCGGCACAATCGGCTGTTGAGGCCGAAGCGGCCCTGGCCGATCCCGATGTCCAGCATATCCAGATGCCGTTCAACCTTCTCGACTGGCGCTGGGGGCGTGTCCTTGCCCTCTGCGCCGCGCGGCCCGATGTGACAGTGCATGTGCGCAGCGTATTCCTGCAAGGCTTGCTAGCGGCAAACGATGCCGCCCTTTGGCCCTCTATAGAGACAGTCGATGCCGTTGCGGTGGTAACGGCGATTGGAGCCTTGGTGCGCGATCTGTATCGCGACAGCGCTGCTGACCTCTGTCTTGCTTATGTGCGCGGGCAAGCCGAAATTCATGGTCTGGTCATCGGCCTTGAAACCGAGGAACAGCTGGAGGCCAATCTCGCCCTCTTTGCCAAGCCGCCGCTCAGCGCTGCAGAATGCGCTATCGTCAAGGCCGCTCTACCGTGTCTTCCCGAACAGATTTTGAACCCCGCTTTGTGGCCGAAGACATGACCTCTATGACTCAGCTTTTCCGTTTGGATGGTGCGGTGGCTTTCGTCTCTGGCGCGGCTGGCCATCTTGGCCAACCCATGGTGCGGGCGCTGGCCGGGGCAGGTGCTCATGTCATTCTCAATGGCCGCAACGCCGATCGTCTCGCCGCTTTTGCTGCGGAGCTTTCCTGCGAAGGCCTCTCCTGTGAAAGCGCGGCTTTCGACATGGCCGACATCGCGGCGGTGCGTAGCTATTTTTCGGCGATGCCGCGGCTCGATATTCTGGTCAACAATGCCATCTCGATGACGCCCACGCCCTTCGCCGCGCTGGAACCGTCTGATTTTGACATCACCTATCGCTCCAGCGTGACGGCCGCTTTCGAAGCCGTGCGCGCGGCCCTGCCAGCCTTACGCGTCGCGGTCACCGCAACGGGTGAGGCGCGCGTCGTCAATATCGCCTCGATGTATGGCGCAGTGGCGCCCGACAAACGCATTTATGCCAAGCCCGAACAGGCGAGCCCGTTTCATTACGGCCCCGCCAAAGCAGCGCTGCTGCAACTGACCCGCCATTTGGCCGCCGAATTGGCAACCGACCATATCCGCGTCAACGCGTTGGTGCCGGGGCCTTTCCCGCGCCCGCAGATTTCCCAGGATGATCCGGCTTTTGCTGCCCGCCTCGCGGCAAAGACCATGCTCGGGCGTTTGGGCCGGGCTGAGGAGATTGCCGGGCCCTTGCTCTTTCTCTGCAGCAAAGCCTCCAGTTATGTGACGGGCAGCGCTCTTGCAGTCGATGGTGGTTGGACGGCATGGTAGTGTAAGCCGCGAAGTGAGGGGGTGACTTTGCTGCCTTTTCTGTCCGCGCTGCTTCCCAACGGTAACACTGCGCTGACCCGCGCTTTGCAGGCACAGCTCGTGCGCTTGCCGCTGCTGGCCGAGATGAGCGAAAACACCACCAAGCGCTTATTGCCGGAGGCGGCGTGGTTTTGTTTGCCCGGCGGCAAACGGCTGAAGCGCGACAGCGACAGCGAAGGCGCGCTGTTTCTTGTCTTGACCGGCTCGCTCGGTGTTTTCGCTGCCGAGAATGGTGGTCACCGCCAGATCGCCCAACTCTCACCGGGAGAGGTCTTAGGCGAAGGCAGCCTTCTCACCCATGGTCCGCAGCTTGAACTGGCGGCCTTGCGCGACAGTGAAATCCTGCGTCTCAGCCCAGCGGGTTTCGAGCTTCTGGCCGGACAGCATCCGCGCCTGATGCTGGCGATGATCACCGGCATGGCGCAGCGTTTGACCGACCGCGGCCATCACAGCAACAACCAAGCCAAGACCTTTGCTTTGGTGCCATTACAAGAAGGGCTGGCCGACGAACCGCTGGCACGGCGCTTGGAGGCGGCGTTGCTGCAAAGCGCCAGCAAAGCCTGTGTTGTCGATGTCACGGCCGCGGCGGAGCCTGCCGAATGGTTTGCCAAGCTCGAAGCGGCCCATGATATCATTCTCTATCGTGGCGACACGCCCGATAGCGCCTGGACACAGCACTGCATTCGCCAAGCCGACCGCATTCTGCTCGTCGCCCATAGTGACAGGCCCTTGCCGTTGAAACCGTTGCGCGGGCTGAAGCAGCAAGTCTGTGGTTTGCCGGAGCTGGTGGTGCTGCATTCTGGTCCTACCCGCGAGCGCTTGCAGGCGCCATTGGGACTGCGCCGCGACATGTTTGAGAGCGCCCATCACATCCGCCATGGCAATGACGAAGACATTCGCCGCTTGGCGCGCTTTATCGCTGGACGCGCTGTTGGGCTGGTGCTCGGCGGCGGCGGTGCTCGCGGTTTTGCCCATATCGGCATGGTCAAAGCGCTGAGCGAGGCGGGCGTGCCCTTCGATTATCTCGGCGGCGTCAGCATGGGCGCCATCATCGCGGCGGGGCTTGCCTGCGAATGGAGTCTCGACGATCTCGAACAGCGTATGCGCGCCGCCTTCGTCAAATCTCATCCTCTGACGGATTACACCTTTCCGCTCATTGCCTTGGTCAAGGGGCGCAAGATGACGAAGCTTCTGACCAGCAATTTCGGCAAGACGCTGATCGAAGATATGGCGCGGCCTTACTTCTGCATTTCCTCGGATTTGACCACCGGCCATATCCACGAGCATCGCTTCGGGCCGTTGTGGCGGGCTTTGCGGGCCAGCGCAGCACTTCCCGGAATTGTGCCGCCTGTCACCTACCACGGTCACCTCTTGGTCGATGGCGGGGTGATGAACAATTTGCCGGTCGATCTGATGCGCAAGCGCCGCATCGGCCCTTTGATTGCTTGCGACGTCACCGGCGTGATCGATTTTTCCGTGCGTGACCGCAATTACGGCGAACGCCCAATCTGGCGCATGTTG
>JARLIR010000101.1 GCA_031291635.1 Rhizomicrobium sp.
CGCGCGATGAGTCTAAAGCCCGCACCACACCATGGCTTGCGACAGCTTCATTGCGAATCAACCAGGATTTGAGGCAGGTTAGACATGCTGTGCCTGGTGGGCACGGCGTCGGATCACATGCAAAGGAGCTTTGAGCCGATCACCTGAAACACGAAAGCCCACCAGAGGTGGGCCTTCAACCGGCTAAGCCGGGAATTCTTGAGTAGTCTCGCAACTCCAAGAATTCCCTAAAAGGCCGTTCAAAGCAAGACGATTCTTGCGGCGGCGGAGCTTTGCCAGAAAGGCGCGACCTCTCAAGGGCTTACGACAGCCTAGAGGAGACGCGCGCCATGCGCTTGTCGGAGCAAATCAACAGTACCCCCCTGCCCTTTTTCACGGGGATGAAGACCTATGCGGCTTGGCCGGTGTGGAAAGACAGCGCCAGGGCGGAGGTGAAGTTTCACCCGATGCCACGGCGCCAGGCCGTGCGCCTGTTCCATGATGCGCGCCGGTACGAGCGGCAGACCCGCAAGTTTGGACGCCAAGACGGAGCTATCGGCCGCAATGGCCTGGCCATCCTTCACGCGCTGATCTTCGATTGCCTCAACTACGCGACCGGCCGCCTCGATCCGTCCTATGAGCGGATTGCCCACCTCGCCAATATCAGCGTGCGCAGCGTGGCGCGCGGTCTGGCGAAGCTGAAGGCCGTTGGGGTTCTCAATTGGGTACGCCGGTGCTTCGAGAAGGTCATAGACGGCCGCTTCACGCTGGCGCAGGAAACGAACGCCTACGCCGTGGTGCCAGCCTCGCAATGGACGGGGTACGCACCGCCACCCCCTCCCCCGCCACCAGAGCACGGCACATGGGGCGAGCACCCACCCTTGCCTAACATGCTCACACAGGCGGCCGACGCTCTACGCAGCGGCCAAAGCCCCAAGAGCACCCTTTCGCTCCTGGAGGCAGATCCGGGCGACGCGCTGGCGCTTTCACTCGCGCGTCTTGGCCGCGCGATCTTCGGCCCAAAAAACTGAGGTTTTTCCGATGTGCCAGCCTGTCTTAGAAACCTGAACGACAGTTAGATTCTAATAGCGACCCACGAAATCAACGCCTCACATCCAAAGAATAAGCGGAGCGGCCTAGTCGGCCGCATTGCGCCGCGCGCCATAAGCGCGGCGCTAGAGCCTCGCTATGCTCGGCGGCTTTGAGCGAAGAAAAGTGCAAGGCTCAGGCCAGTAACCCGAAATCTCACAGAGCACGACCAGGTCGTGGCGCGGGTAGTCAGTCTTCCGCTTTTAAGTCCGCGAGCAAGGCTTCAACACTCTTAAATCGCGGCAATCCACCCTTCCGAGGTTCCGTCATGGCCTCGATGGTGTCGGCATTGATCTTGGCGCGCGGCGTCCGCTTCATACGGCTGAGTTGTTCTTCGGTCAGCGGTTGCGCGTCGGGATCAGAGAGCGCGGCCGCCATGACCTCTTCTTCGGTCATCGCTTTGAGGCGTTCCCAATCGGTTTTATCAACTGAGGGCCGAGTGCTGCCGTCTGGAAGCACCTCGACGAAAGTGCCGTTACTCAGACGTTTGGTTTTGATAATAGCCATTCATTTTAGGCCTAAATGGCCGGTTATTCGAACAATTCAGAATGGGTTCCCATACGATGAAACACAACTTTGCTGTTGGAAAGTTCGTAGATCAGCAGGAAATCTCCGCCGATATGACACTCCTTGGTCTCGGCATAGTCGCCGCTCAGGTTATGCTCCAGCCATTCCGGACCCAGTGGTGCGGAATTGTCGATCAAGAGCATTATGACCTCTTTCGCGCGGTTTAAGTCCTGCTTTCCAGCTCGGTAGTAGCGATCCCAATCCTTCAAAAACGATTTGGTATAGGCAACTTCACGCGGCAGCGCGGCTCTTCTTCGGTTTGGCGGCTTTTTCGTCGAGTTCATCGATCAATTCTCTAGCACTTATTTCTCGTGTTGCGCCGCTTGCCATAAGCTTGCGCCCTTCTTCGATAGCCGCACGCGTCTCGGCGTTCGGAATCTTAATCTCGAATGGCAGCGCACGGTCCTTTGCGACCCGAGTCACCGTCAACCGAACGAGATCAGAGAGCGTCAGACCCATTTCGGCAAGGACAGCACTCGCTTCGTCTTTCACGTCTTCGTTGACGCGCGCGCGCACCACACTGGTAGCAGCGGCCATCTGTCGGCCCTTTCTTCGTTGTTGCCTGTAGCTCAATGTGGCTCATTTGGGCTACAAACTCAATAACAATAGCCCCTCCCCATCATTGTTGGTCAATATTTAGGAACCCCAGGGGGCGGCAATCTCATGAAAGCGTTCTTTCGTGCTTTCTGTCTTTCTTGCTAATGGACGCTGTCCCGTGCGCGCGGAAGGGTTCGCAAGCTACGGCCAGACGTGTGCCCCAGCTTTCCGCCGTCGGCGATAGGGCCGTGGGAAAATGTGTATTTCGTGCTTGCACGCTTTCGTGCTTTTTTGCTATCTTCTTTTCGTTCTAGATTCGGGTGGGTCCATGCAAGTCGTCGTTCTTGCCAGCCAAAAAGGCGGTGCCGGGAAAACCACCCTCGCCGCCCATTTGGCAATCGCAGCAGAGGCTGCCGGTGACGGCCCCGCTGTTCTTATCGACACCGATCCGCAAGGCTCGCTGTCCGCTTGGTGGAATACCCGTCAGGCAGAGACACCTGCCCTCGCGCCAAGCACAATTGCGGAGTTGGCGGGCAAGCTCGAAGCCTTGAGGGCTAATGGTTATGCTCTGGCCTTTATTGACACCCCACCGGCCATCACAGACGCCATACGGGCCGTGGTGGGGGTGGCCGACCTGGTTCTGATCCCGACGCGGCCTAGCCCGCACGATCTTAGAGCCGTCGGCAGCACGGTTTCCCTAGCCCAAGAGGCCGGAAAGCCCTTTGTCTTTGCCATTACCCAGGCAAAGCCTAACACGAAGCTTACCGTCCAGGTCGTGGCCGCATTGTCGGAATATGGTGCGGTCGCGCAGGCAATCATGCACGACCGCGTGGACTATGCCGCTTCGATGATCGACGGGCGCACTGTGCAGGAAGTGGACGGCAAGGGCAGGGGGGCGGCGGAAATGGCCGCGTTGTGGGGTTTTGTGAAAGCACGATTACAAAAAAGCACGAAAACAAGAAAGAACGCAGAGGTCGCATGAGCAAGAAACCCGTCGCCACGCTGTCCGCCGGTCTGGTCGCCGTAAAAGGGCAGGCCCCCGCTCCCGCAGCCGATACGACGCCGAGAACACCTTTTGCGCCGCCCCCGATGAAAGCTAAGACATCGGAAGGACAAGAGCCGCTCAATTTTCGGGTTTCGGCGGATTTTCGGCGGGCGTTCAAGACCTATGCGGCAGTCCATGATCTCAAGCTCAATGAGCTGCTAAGGCTCAGTTTCGAGGCATACTGCAAAAACCAGAACGACTGAACGAAAGCACGATTTCGTGCTTTCGTTCTTTTCTGTAAGCCAAAGCAGGATGAATTGGACAAAGAGCCGCTCGGGAGGTAAGGTATCAAAAGGTAGTACCTCTAGATACCTGGATGCATCATGGCCACTTCTCTGAAGCTGGATGAGGAAATCAAGGACCGCGTGCAGCGCCTCGCTACAACGCGGCGCCGGTCGGCTCACTGGCTCATGCGTGAGGCCATACGGCAATATGTCGAACGCGAGGAAGCCCGCGAGAGCTTTAAGCAGGAAGCTTTGGCGTCCTGGACCGCCTACCAGGAAACAGGCCGTCATTTGACGGGTGATGAAGTGCGCTCCTGGCTGGACACATGGGGCACCGAAGCTGAAACGGAACTGCCCAAGTGCCACGGCTAATAGTTACGGAGGGCGGAGCGGCAGGCTTGGAACGCTGCCGCCTGTTCCTGGCTGGCAAAAACATCTCTGCCTCTCAGCGAGCCGCCCAGACCATCGGCCAACATTTCACGCTTCTGGAAACCACCCCCGACATCGGGCGGCCTTTCCCCGATTTGCCGGAGTTACGGGAATTGGTCATCCCCTTCGGGGATTCTGGCTATGTGGCCCTCTACCGGCACGAGCCAGAGACCGGGACCGTGTACGTACTGGCTTTCCGGCATCAAAAAGAGGCGGGGTACTGAGCTTGGAAAGGGGGGCTCACCCGCGGGACGAAAAGCCCCGCGCGGAGCCCAACTAAGTCCCCTCCTTGTATTGGCGTCAGACGCCACTAGGCCGCGCCTGGTTGCCCCCCGAATACCTGAGACGGCCACTACCCTGTCCCAGCAAGCGCACCAGGATTTCGCCGTGCTCGGCATCGCTCATGATGCCGCCCCGATGCATGTCATCCGCCGTTTCCAGAAGGGCCACGGATACCCGGCTCAGTCCTTTTCCGGCGTTATAGCGCGCCTGTAGTCGCAGCCAAAGCTCGGGGCCGTTGCCGAGAGTTTGCCCCAGGCGACGGGCTATAACCGGTGTGATAGGCGCACGTCCGGCCATGATGGCATCGAGGCGTTCGCGCGGAATGCCGCTCACGGCGGCGCGGCTTGCGATGGATGGGGTTAGATACTCGACAACCTCTCTCACCAGCACGCCGGGGTGCATTGGCGGCAATTGAAGGTTTCGCTTCGCCACATACTCAGTCATAGCGCTCTCTTAGGTGGGTAGCCATTGCGCCCTACTTTCCAGCAAAGAGGTCCGCAAACAAGGCTTCGGCGTCGAACTCATTCAGGCTTGGGCTCGGCAGAAGGTGGCTTTTCCGGCGTATCGAGAGAGGCCAGGAAGTCCGCCACGATCTGAGCATCGGCTGGGCGATCCGTGAATTTTGGGAACTGCTCGACCACCCATTGCCGGATTTTCGGGTCTTTGGCGGCGTGATGAAACAGAAAGGCCCCGCCCAGGACTTTGGCGCGGGTTTCGGTCTTTCTCTTTTTGGCGTCCAACTGACCATGTGCAGCCCTGATCCGCGCCCGAAGCTGATCCTCGGCTTTCTTGGCGGCTTCCCTGCGGCGTGCAAGCTCTGCCTCTAATTCCGTTATGACCTCTTCGGTGGGTTTCCGGGGCATGGTATAAGTCCTCACAAGAAGTGCGGAAATCATCATATCAAGACAGGACTGGAAAGGAAGCCAGGACCGTGATTAAATCCCAAACGAAGAGAAGGGCGCACTTAGAGTATTCTCTTCGAGAATACGCGCGATCTACCTGGGGGCGCTGCCCCCGCGCGATGCGCGACCCCTGCCAGGGACGGCGTGCGCCTCCCTGGACCCTAGGCGGATATTTCTATGGCGGTGATGCACGCATCGATGAAGACGGTCAGCCGCAGCGCCGGTAGGTCCGCCGTTGCGGCTGTCGCCTATCGATCTGGCACCGAAATCACGGACGAGCGCACCGGCCTGACTCACGACTACACCCGCAAGGGTGGCGTCGTTCATACCGAGGTGCTTCTGCCCGATGGTGCCACCGCCGACCGCGCCGTTCTTTGGAACGCGGTCGAGGCCAAGCATAAGCGCGGTGACGCCCTTGTGGCTCGTGAGATCGAGCTGGCCCTTCCCGCCGAGCTGACCGACGCGCAGCGCCAAGAGCTTGCGGTCAGCTATGGGCGGGAGGTGGCCGACCGCTACGGCGTTGCGGTCGATGTGGCAATTCATCGACCGAGCCGTGAGGGCGACGAGCGCAACCATCATGCTCACCTGATGGTGTCGGCCTGTCATGTCGATCGCGACATGAAGATGGGCTCCAAGGCGGTCGAGCTGGACCCGATCCACTGCCAGCGGAACGGGCTCGAGAATGCCGCCGACCACGAGCGGGAGCGGTGGGCGAGCCTCTGCAATGAGGCTTTGGAGAGGGCAGGGCACCAGGCCCGCATTGACCACCGCAGCCTGCAGGCGCAGCGCCTTGATGCAGAGAGGGTAGTTCAGGACGAGAAGCGGTCCAACGCCGAGCGCGCCGCCGCCGACGCAAAGGCGCTGGAGCTTTCCCGCGAACCGCAGGTGAAGCTCGGGCCGGTCGCGACCGCGATGGAACGGCGGGGCGAGAAGTCGGATCGCGGCGACATGCTGCGCGCGGTGCAGGCCCGCAACTTCAGTCTTGAGGCGTTGAAAGCGGAGTTCTTGAACGCCAGGAAGAGGGTGATCGAGATGACCCACGCGCTTGCCGAAAAGACCCGTGAGATGGGTGCGGCTGTGAAAGAGGCGACCAAGGCGGCGGTCGGAAAGGTCTTCGCGAAGCCGGCGCCGGCGAAGCCTGTGCCGGCGTTGACGCCCGAGCAGCGTGAAACGCAGCGGCTCGAGCGCATGACGGCGAAGGAGCTGCGCGCCGAAATCGAGAAGGCCACTCCCCAGCCAGTCGAACTGCTGGTGAGGGCGCGCCCTGAGATCATCGCGGCGGAAAAGACCCGCGTGGCGTTTGGATTGGAATTCGATAAGGCGAGCAATCGTCTCTCGTTGGCACAACGGGAGATTCGGGATTGGCGACAGGAGAACAAGGGGTGGGCCAAGGCGCACGACACAGGCTTCTGGAAGTCGGCGGAGTACATGGCCATGGTGGGCAGGGCGGAAGAGGCCCAGCGCCTCGCACGGATCGCAGAGCGCCGCTTTGAAGTGCAAAAGGGGCTTGAGGTCTCGCTGTGGGAGAACGCGACGGCTGAGGTCAAAAAGGCCCAGGAGCCCGACTGGGATCATGTAAAGCGCCTACGGGTGGCCCTTGTGCCCAAGAATGCCTTGGAGAAGCAGGAGCGGATCGCGCAGAGCCTGTTTGAAACCCTGGCGGCCGAGGTCGAGCGTGGCGGGCCTGACGTGGCAAAGTACCTTGAAGCCGCGCCGCCCGAGTTGCGGGCGAAGCTGGCCGAACATAACGCGCTGGAAAAGGGCAACAGGCACAACCCCAACAGCCCGCGCCGACAGTACCGCGACCAGCTCACCGGCCCCGCCTTCATGAAGGCGATGGATCGCTATCAGGCCAACGCCAAAGATATGGGTTTGGAGCTGGGCAAAAGCCTGGGCGTGCAGCGGTGATCGATAGAATTTTGGCGATCAGTCTGGGGCTGAAATGCGCATTATTAGCCGCTACTTTGATAAGCGGGATTGACCGTCCAGGGAAGCGCCCACTCGGCGCGTAGAGGGTTTCATGATCGGTGTGGCGCAAATTGTCGGATGGATCGGCAACGAAGTTCTAGATGCGGCTTGGAGTGAGGCAATGCGGCGCATCATGAAGTGCAGAGCTGAAACGTCCAGGAACATGTTGCTGGAAGAGCTAGAGCGTGGCACCGCGCTCATGATGGACATAGAAGACGAAGACGAGGCGGCGGCCATGGTATTCGAATATGCGAATGCGGCCGAGCACGGCGCGGCGCGGCGAAATCTTCGTATGCTGGCGCAGATTTTAGTCGGCGCTCTTGTGACTCCGCCCATCTATGCCAGCGAATTTCTTCGCTGGTCGCGCATCATTGCGGACCTGACACGCGAGGAAATCATCGTGTTGGCTCACTTCTATCGTGCAAACAAGGAGCCCGGCTTCATGGATACCAAGCTGCCGGACTATCGTGGCCTCCAAAAGCGGGTATTGCTCGAATTGCAGCGTCTAGGTGTGATGGACAAGATTATCGACCTCACTTCCACATTAGGTGCGTTGGAAAGAACCGGCCTAGTGGTCTATTCGGTTGCTGGCTTTGGGGGCGCATATCATCGGATCACGCCGAAGCTCGAAAAACTTATGGCGCTAATACGGATTGAAGACGTCTTGGCGGAGCCCAACCGCTGAAATGGGCAAGGTTCAAATTGAAGCGCGCTGGCACCAGCATGTCTCGGCAGCGGATGAGGCTCACAGACTAGCTCTCGGAGCGGCCTTAATTGGCTTAGTTGTTTGGAGCCCAGCTAAACCACTTCGCGCTTTTATTGACGTAGCGCACCTTTTTTGTCGTGGTGTCTACTTCCCACGTCGCCAGCTCTTTTCCCCTGTTGCCATTGTTGAACTCGTAATTGACAATATAGACCGTTCCTTCCTGGCGTAGGGCTTTCCAACCACCAGCAGGAGATAGGTCTGGAAATTTCATAAATCGCTCGATTGTTGCTTCCACGTCTTCGGACGAGCGTTGCCCATCGACTGTAAGAATAGCCCCCTTTACAAGGGCGATTGCCGTAGCTTCTTCCGAGAGCGGCGGGACGTTCACCACTCGGGTTACGTCTATCATTTTGTCGCTGTCCACTACATCGGGGTCTTCGAGTTTGAGGACTTTACCGTTTAGCTTCCTGCCGCCATCTCCGACAATGTGCAAAATATCGTCCGATTGCCACGCCCCATTGAAATAGGCGAGCACATGGACAGTGTGTTTTCCAGAAGAAAGCGGCTTGCCTTTATTGGTGAAGCCCTCAGACCGAAATTTTCCGTTTGTGACGTGGATCTTAAAATCTTGCCCGCCTAACCGCCCTTTATCCACCAGCTCTGCGCCGATGGTTGTTCCATTTGGTAGGTTCGTGGTGCCAACGATATAGACATCTCCCGCCGGTCCGCGTTCTGCTCCGTATTCGACAGTTATTTCCGCTGGCAGCACGTAGCTTATCGACGGCGGGGAGCTTGTCTGTGTGGTCTGATCCGGCTTGCCAAGTTGGCCAGCGATAAGAGCGACGGCAAAAATGCCGAGCCATCCTAAAGAGATCGTTCTAACCGTCTGCGAATAGCCGTTCCGAAGGACAAACCACGCAAAGATGTAAGGCGCAAGGAAGATACCAAGGCCAAGCCAGAAGCCGACCTTTCTTGTCTGGTCAGTGTACTGTTGCGACATAGCCTCTCCCCCGCTCATCGACAGCCCAAATCAACGAACGCTTGCGGGACTGTGACACAATTCTTTCCGGTGGTAATATCTCTTTTCGTCCCTCTATTCGCCGGAGATCGTGCCGCGGGGCGCGGCCAATGCGTTCAACCCCGCTCGCCATGCTCTGCCCTTTAGGCTTTGACCTCGCCGCTTTCCGTAGCCCGCCGAAGTTGTCGGGACGAGGGGCGGCTTTTGTTCTCTCCAGGCTCCGGCTCGGATCGAATAAGGGGCTATTATGGTTTGATTTTTGGAGGGTTGGAAAATGCCAGATACCGTAATTGTTTGGGGAAAGCCTGTAGAGGTCAGTGTTTATCAGAAGTCCAAAACCGTTTGGATTGCGACCGGCAGCTATCACGACCGTCATATCGAGGTGCAGGGGCGAACAGAGTCGACTGCCCTATCCCTTTGGCGAAAGACCGCCGAGTATTGGGGCAATGGCTGAGCGTTGCAAAATTTAAGAATTTTGCACCATGCATGAAATGCATACACGGCAAGTGTTTCTCCCATTTTGCCCTCACGGTGGCCGATTATTTGAAACGCCGTGGAATGGCAATTGTGCGCCGTGAGCGGAAGTCCGCGAGGCTCACCTGAGAAAGCCATACGGGAATCTAATTCTTAGGTTCGCTACCGCTTGAATTTTTAGGACGCATCCTAACCCACATATCGTAGATGCGAGCGATCTGCTCTTTCTCGATTGAATTGGTGAGTGGCCCTGTGCCAATCCCATAAACGTCGCAACCGTCATCGAGTAGATGACAGGCTGTTTCGACAGCCTGTTCGGGCGTGGCTGTCTGCACGAGTTGGTCCGTACCCAACTGCTTATATTGAACGAACCAAATCATGCACCCAACGTGCTTCAAATTGCTCTGACCAATTTTGTAATAACGATGGCGCCGAAAACAAGATTCGGAAATTACTCATACCCCTATCACCGTCAAAGGATGGCTAAACAGCGTCCAGTGGATGTCCCCGCCAACCCCGTCGACGGCACGAACGGACGCATCGCGGTCATCTCCTCTGTTCATATTTCAAGAATTACCAACCAAAACTAGGCCGCTGATCCAATAAGACTTTTCTGGTGCATAAATCCGCTGCAAAATAGCCCCGTGATTTACGGCCATGATGCCTCCGCACAGCGAGGCTTTGCCTAGACCCGATCAAGATCGATGAATTCGAGAAAAAGCGTCCGCGCATAGTGGATGCCGGCACGGCGCATGCGAAACACCGCTGCCGTCGTCATCAGGGCGAGGACGACCAGTAGCGCCGGCTGATCGCGGTGTGCGTATATGCACCAGAAGAAAGCAAGCCCGGTCGCCGCCACCAGCCCGCGACACAAGCCATATGTCCGGTTGTAGATATCGACGTGTACTGAGCGGCCTGCGGCGTGAACACGGGCATAGGCGCGCGCAGTCATCGCGCGCCACTGGGTACGGTTTGTCGCGGAGAGATCGATCTTCTCGCCTTCCATTGCGGCGATCTTGGCTTCGAGTGCCATGCGCTGCGTCGGCGTAATGAGCCTCTGGCCGCGGACCCTCACGAAATTGGTGGGCAAACCGAAGCGCAGCCATACCATCCATTCGATGAGATTTCCGAAAGCCTGGATCAGCTGCCCGAACACCAACGCCAGCAGGAGGAACAATCCCAAATCGCCAATGGTAAGGCTCTGTCCGAGTAACAGGCGGTGAAAAAGCGGTGCCTCGGACAACAGCAGCAGCGCGACCAGTGTGCCAGGCGTGATGATGCCGATGACCTCGTAGGCGTCGAAGCTCTTACTGGTGTCCACGGTCACCGACCCGAGAGCGACGACAGCACTCCCAAACCGCTCAGGCTTTGCGACAGTGACGTCGCGCTCATCGACGACAACAGCCCGGATTGTGGCAGGGCCTTCGTTGGGGTCACCACATAACGCCCATCGGTGCCGACGTCGACGGTGATGGTGCCATCGCGGCGCGTCGTCATGACTTTGCGCATGGGAAGCCGGAGTGCGTTCGCCGAGCTTAACGGACTGGCCGGCGCCAAATAATTGATGATGCCGGTCGCGCGGCCGGCATACCAGCTCCGGGTTTCTTGCGTTTGATATTGCTTGGCACCATCCGAAAAAATGACGAGTTCCGGCTGGCAGATTTTCAGCAGTTCGTCGCAGCATCCATTATCGCGGCCGTGATGGGAGGCGACATAGATTTTGGTGGTTGTGAGCTTCTGCCGGAAGCCGGGGATCAGCAGAAGCTTGCGCCAGCCCTCCTTTTCGAGGTCGCCGCCGAACAGGATAGTGAATCCGCCAAAGCTCATGAACACCGCCAGGCTCAAATTGTTCGTGTCGGCAAAATCGATACCGTAGCGATTCCAGAAGGCGTGCCACTGCACCCCGCCGAGATTATGGGACCAGTTGCCGATGAAACCGTGACCGTGGGATTCGAAAATCTCGGCGGCCTTGGCGACACCGGCGCGCATGCCCGATTTTGCTTTCATCGCGCGCAACGCCGGTACCGTGACCGTTGGGTTGCTCACGATTCCCCCTAAAGGGCAGTCCCGCCAAAGATAGGGCAGATCTTCGCAATGATCCTCGTCCAAATTCAGCAGCATCAACGTTTCAAAACGTTGGCCGCGATATGCGATCGAAGGAAACCAGGGACGATCGGCACTATGGCCGCAATCGAGCATCAACCGGTGCCCCCAGGGGCCAGTGATGACTGTGCATCCCCCATGGTCCACATCATGAATTTCGACGCGCATATCCTTGTCAGCACCTCTCGCCAATCCGTTCGACCCGCACTGCATAAATCTACTGCTAGTGGCGGAACTTGGTGAATGTACCAGATGTTCTCGTAATGTTCAACAATGACAGGATTGCTAGGGTGGCCATCGAGGCCGCGATCGGTGCCCTAGCTGGGGATTCACAGCCCTCTATATATGTGATAATGTCCTTTATCACATATATATGGGTGGGTGATGAGGACGATTATTGAAGGCGTTGCCTACGATACCGAGACGGCAGCATTCATTGCGCGCGGGGATCACGGCGATGAACGGTCACAAGCGTGGTGGTCGCTCTATCGCACGCGTGAGGGGGCGTTTTTTGAAGTCGTTGCCGGGCATGACGGTGTCATTGAGGAGATTCAGCCGCTCAGCAATAAGCAGGCTCGCGCCTTTCTGGAAAGAAACGCGAACAGCTTGGTCGAAAAGTACTTCGGCCTGATGCCGGAGGCTCGTCCGCTGCGGTTTTCACGCCGGACGGTGGTTGCGGCGGTCAAAATGCTGGAAAAGATGAATCAGGCCGATCTGAGCGAATTCCTCCTGGAGCTGGGGCCAGACTTTCCGGAATCTGTGGGGAGTGAAGTAATCAGTATGCGGAAGCGCCTCAATAATATGATCGCTCTTGTTGACCAACGCCCAGACCGGAAGCTTGATGATGGCGAGCTGCTTCGGGACATCATTGTTGCCAAGGCTGGGGAGTTCATGCCCCAGACAGGCGGGTATGCGTGGGCAGGACAAGAGCCTCCTCCCTTACAGGCAGATGCCGCAGCTTTTGTGCGCGCTCTGGAACTCGACGGGTACACCATCGGGGACGGAAGTCTGACGCGTGTCTTGCCGGTCGATATTGGTCTGCCCGCGGCACAAAATGAGATTGACCGGCTGCTTGAAAAGCATGGCCTGGTCATACCAAAGGGTCACCTGAGCCAGGCCCTTGATGCCCACGCCCGTGGTAAATGGGCGGCTGCGAACAGCCAGATTCGTACATTTTTGGAGTCTCTGTTTGACGAAATTTCTCTCAAGCTCGACCCGTTGGCAAATACTGTGAAAAGTGGTCACCCGCGGCGGACAAAGCTTGCTGCGCAGGGCTTTCTAAATCGTGATTTGGGCGAATGGGACGACAAGGGTCTTGGTTTCGTAAACGGTCTGATTAAGCGCCTCAATTCAGAAGGCTCGCATCCTGGTTTGTCTGATGATGATGACTGCACTTTTCGCCTGCACGTCGTGTTGCTGACCGCACGGTTGATGCTCTCACGGTTTGATACCTGGGGCGTTGCATGAATCAGATTGTTCCCGTCACTGCCCCACTACTTCCTCCTCTGATCGCCGCTGCCGGTGACCGCGCCAGTGTCCGTTTCCTTGAGTTCTTCGCTGCCAACATCCGCAACCCTCACACCCGGCGTGCCTACAGCCGGGCCGTGGGCGAGTTCCTGACGTGGTGTGCCGACGCCCGCGTGCTGTCGATCGTGGACGTGCAGCCGCTGCACGTCGCCACCTGGATTGAACTGCAGGCACGCACGGTCTCGGTGCCTACGGTCAAGCAGCAGCTCGCCGCAATCCGGCACCTGTTTGACTGGCTGGTGACGGGCCAGGTGATGCCGGTGAACCCGGCGGCCTCGGTGCGCGGGCCGCGCCATGTGGTGCGCACGGGCAAGACCGCAGTGCTGGAGCCGGCAGAGGCGCGCGCTTTGCTGGATAGCATCGATGCGAGCACGCCGGCGGGATTGCGTGACCGGGCGCTCATCGCGCTCATGGTTTATAGCTTCGCCCGCATCGGTGCGGCCGTAGGAATGAAGGTTGAAGACGTGTTCACCCAGAACCGGCGGCTCTGGGTGCGGCTACACGAGAAGGGCGGCAAGGACCACGCTATGCCCTGCCACCATAATCTCGAGCAGGCTCTGGCCGTCTATATTGGCGAAGCCGGGCTTGCGGGTGATCCAAAAGGGCCACTGTTTCGCACTCTCGGCCGGGGTACAGACACTCTCACCCGTACCCCCCTGCCCCAGGCCAACGCCCATGCCATGATCCGCCGGCGTGCCCTCGCCGCCGGCATCGCCACCAAGATCGGCAATCATAGTTTTCGGGCGACGGGCATCACGGCCTATCTCAAGAATGGAGGCTCGCTGGAGAAAGCCGCGGCGATGGCGAACCATACGAGCACACGCACAACGCAGCTTTATGATCGCAGGCACGAAGAAATGAGTCTCGACGAAGTCGAGCGGATTCTGATTTGAGCGAGGCAGAGCCATGGGGCCGGTGAAAGACATGATCCTTCCGCTGACGCCGGCATATTCGCCGGTCGCTGTCGAATTTTTCGTCCGCTTCTCACGCTTCGAATTTGCTCTGAAGGAAACCGGCTATTTACAGAACTCTGCAGATGCAAAAGCAGATTGGAATAAGCTGACCGCTTTACCGGAGTTCCTGGGGCTCTCCCACAACCTAGAAGCTGACCCTGCCGCTCTTGTTCTATTCGAACGGCCACCACAGAAACAGGTCAATTCAGGCGCCTCCTTTAGCTGGAGAGACGACAGCCAGACCGAAAAGAAGGACATGGCATGGTTATGCAAAATGGTCCGGCTGGTTCGGAACAATTTATTTCACGGGGGCAAGGACGGAAAGAATGGCGGCGAGCGCGACGAAGAGCTGCTCACAGCTTCCATCCACGTCCTAAACCAAATGCTGCTGACGGCGCCAGACGATGTGCGCAACGCCTTCGACGGCAAGTACTAGAGGAACCGTTTAAGCGGCTCGAACCCACTTAGCCTAGTCGCACTTATTGTCTAGGCAAAAATCCAGCGAACTGGGCATGACGCCTCAAGGTCGTCAGTACTGATGCTGCAATTGTTGATGGCATCGTGTTTTCGGCACTAAAAGCCTTCAACTCCACAATTACGCTTGATGGCGCGATGGGGGACCTGTCAATCAATATATCGGCGCGCACCTTGCTGTAAGGTGATGATATTGTCTGCTCATGGTCAGAAGGTAAGTTGAGTTCCCGCAGGCACTTTGCCAGCCTCTTCCCCAAAGCAGTGGGTTGTAGGGTGACTGTCGGATACCATGCTCGCGCGTCGTCTGCGCGTTTCGATTCGCGTTCGCGCAGAGGGGCAAAATTTTCCGGGGACCAGTTTCCAGATACAATTGAGTAGAAATGGGTGCTCTTAAACCTGTCTAGATAACTATGTCCTGGGACAAATGAGTCATCGGTCAAATCGCGGCAAAGTGGGTGTATGTCTGCAGCAGCGATGGGAACGAGCCTAACGTCGAAATAAAGTCTTGCCCTGTTGTATTCTCTCAGCGGTAGACCAGCTTGGTCTTCTGAGTTTAGCTGCCGATACCAAGCATTCCAATCAAGTTTATATCCCTGCCGAGGGTCTGTGAACTGTTGGACTCGCGAGATCCTAAGACCGTCTGTAACTGGCCACAACATCACGACAAGATAGTTGGAAAGGTCGTGCAGGGTGGTCGCGTACACCGCGAGTTTTGCGCCGACATCCTCAATGGCAGCTCCGAGCGTAGACGCTGAACTACAAATATCACCAAGGTCCATCTCCAAGATCTCATAATCAGACAATGCTTTTTCCTGATTGTGAAACTGGAAAGTCTCCTGGATGATAGCAGGCCAAGAATCTCGATCGATGCTTACGACTTCGAATGCTGGATCGACAAGAATACGCTTATTTCGACTGGTAGCGGCAGCCAATTCCGATTGGAATTCTTTGCTGGTCGTCAGCCATATAAACAATATCTGATCCGAGCGTATATGATCGCGGTCTAGCAGGCTTAGAGTTTCAACAAATGTTGAGGGTATTGCGGTTCGTTGCGCAGCGACCTCCTCGTACTGGTCAACAACGGCGACCAATCGACGGCCCTTAGCTCGCGTCAGCATCCCATCAAGCGTTGGCTTCAGTGTCGTTGCATCCTCAACTGCTTCGCGCGGAAGTTGGTCCACGTACAACTCAGGCAGATGGGTACCAATCTCGAGAGCAGCGGAAGTTTTGCCGCTTCCGCTTTGGCCAAAAACCGGTAGAAAGCGAATGCCCCCGCTGATTTCCATCGAGGCAAAAGCCCGCTTAACAATTTCCAGTAAAGATTGATTGGGTTTCAAGCGGCCGCGGAATGCAGTGTCGAGATCTTCATATCTCGATGGAAGACGAATCATCGTTTTACTCCAATTCCCCCGACGGACGACGAAGCGCGCCTACTGATTGTCACACATCTTCGCACGAGAGAAGACATATCTACGACCGATATCCGGAATGGCTGGCGGGTGGGGAGGTTAAGCTAAAAGTGTCCTTTCCCACATCGATTAACCCGCGAGATCCTATCCCCGTAATTGAAGCCGCACGCATGACTTCAATTGCGCGACTCAGAATCTGATTCCACGGTGTCCGGCGCATTCACCGTCGCGCGATGAGTCTAAAGCCCGCACCACACCATGGCTTGCGACAGCTTCATTGCGAATCAACCAGGATTTGAGGCAGGTTAGACATGCTGTGCCTGGTGGGCACGGCGTCGGATCACATGCAAAGGAGCTTTGAGCCGATC
>JARLIR010000102.1 GCA_031291635.1 Rhizomicrobium sp.
ATCATCGTGGACGATAGGCCAATACGGCTAGACCTGCCGTTATTTCGCCTCTTAGCTCCTAAAGGCGTCGCTCGACAACTTTACGCCTCGCCATGGAGTGCGCTGCCTATCTCTGTCAAAATCTTGTCCGCCACCCTACATTATATCTCCGCGCTGCCAGGAGCACTCCACATGACCGATGCCCCCGATTACACCCCGCCCAAGGTTTGGACGGCGAGCAAGCCCAGTGGCGGGCGCTTCGCTGCGATCAACCGCCCGGTCTCTGGGCCGACGCACGACAAGGTGCTGCCGGTGGGCCGCCATCCGCTGCAGCTCTACTCGCTGGCGACGCCCAACGGCGTCAAGGTCACGATCATGCTGGAAGAGTTGCTGGCGCTGGGGCATAGCGGGGCGGAATATGATGCCTGGCTGATCAAGATCAACGATGGCGATCAATTCGGCAGCGGCTTTGTCGCGGTCAATCCCAATTCCAAAATCCCAGCGCTGATGGATCACAGCGGGCCCAAGCCGATCCGGGTGTTCGAATCCGGCTCGATCTTGCTCTACCTCGCCGAGAAGTTCGGGGCCTTCCTGCCGAGCGAGCCGGGCGCCCGCGCCGAATGCCTGTCCTGGCTGTTTTGGCAGATGGGCAGCGCCCCGTATCTCGGCGGCGGTTTCGGCCATTTCTACGCCTATGCGCCGGTTAAGATCGAATACGCCATCGACCGCTTCGCCATGGAGGCCAAGCGCCAGCTCGATGTGCTCGATAAGCAGCTGGCGGAGCACGAATTCATTGCGGGCAGCGATTATACCGTCGCCGATATCGCGATCTGGCCGTGGTATGGCGCCCTTGCCAAAGGCACGCTTTACGACGCTGCCGAATTTTTGGCGGTGGCGGAGTACAAAAACTTGCAGCGTTGGGCTGATCTGATCGGCGCCCGTCCGGCGGTACAGCGCGGGCGGATGGTCAATCGGACGTTTGGTGATCCCGCCAGTCAGTTACACGAACGCCACGACGCCGGTGACTTTGCGACCATGACCGAGGACAAGCGGCTTGCGGCAAAGCCGTAGGCCTTGGCTCAGGAAACGGTGCGGGCCCATTTCAGGTAGCGCTCGAACTGCTCGGCGCTGATCTTGAGGTCACCATAGATGGCGTCGCGGCTGCCTGGGGTGACCAGCGACAGCATGTCATCGGAGAGTTTGAGACCATTGGTGGCTTCGCGCGTCAGCAGCACGACCATCTCGGCTTGACTGCCATAGGTGTCGACGACTAGCAGCAGATTGCTGGCGAACCAATACGGGGCGCGGCCGGATTGTTCGGCAATGGTCGCCAGCGCCAGTCTTTCCTGCAGCGCAATTTGATAGGCTTTGCGCCCGGCAACCGCCAAGCTCGAAGCGGTTTCGAGCCCATTGGAGGGCTGCAGCCGTTGTGACAACATGAACGCGAACCTTCGTCTTGGGGTGATTTGACCGCCGCGGCCTTATAAAACTTATGCTTAAAACATCACTATAGCGGAAATATGCATCAGTATTTGTACCGATCTGCCGCACCAGGGCGGTTGGTTGGTAAACTCGGCTCTTGCTTAGGCGCGACGATACTCGCCTTGATGCAAGGATAAAACATTGCTTTTAATGTCTCAGACATCACAGCAAAGTACAGCCCCTTGAACACCCGCTCCGCGCGGAAAGCCTGACATGCTTTTGATCCTCCTTTGCCTCGTGGCCTTGCTGGCGGTTTCGCTGCTGGCGGCCTTCACCAGCGCCAAAGCCTGGGCGAACAGCGCCATTTATGGCGCCAGCGCCCTGCTCTCGGCTGCTGTTTTGGCGGCGGCACTGCTGGCGTTGACGAGCGGGCGAGTGGCACTGCTGGTACTGCCGATTGGGCTGCCGTGGCTCGGCTTGCATTTGCGCCTGGACGCGCTGGCGGCCGGATTTCTGGCCATCGTTGCCCTCGGCGGCACCGTTTCCAGCGTTTATGCCCTTGGCTATGGCCGCCATGAAGACGCTCCCGGCCGGGTCTTACCCTTTGTGCCGGCCTTCCTGGCGGCGATGAGTTTCGTCATCCTGGCCGACGATGCCTTCGCCTTTTTGCTGGCTTGGGAAGTGATGTCGTTGCTGTCTTGGGCCTTGGTGGTCAGCCATGACCGCAGTCCCGAGAATCTGCAGGCCGGTTTGGTCTATGTGGTGATGGCGGGGGTGGGCACGCTCTGCCTGATGCTGGCTTTTGCGCTCTTGGCCGGGCCGGGCGGTTTTGCCTTTGAGGCCATGCGCAGCCGTTCCTTTGGCGCAGGCGTCACCGCGGCGGTGCTGCTGCTGGCGCTCGCAGGCGCTGGTTCGAAAGCGGGCCTGTTTCCGCTCCACGCTTGGCTGCCTTTGGCCCATCCTGCCGCGCCCAGCCATGTCTCGGCCTTGATGAGCGGCATCATGACCAAGGTCGCGGTCTATGCCTTCATCCGCATCGCCTTCGACATCTTAGGCCCCATCGATTGGCGTTTGGGTTTGGTGGTGATCGTGGTGGGAGCCGCAACCGCCGTGCTAGGTGTGCTATACGCCATTCTGCAAAACGATCTGAAGCGCCTGCTGGCTTATTCCACAGTGGAGAATGTCGGCATCATCTTCTTGGGACTTGGTCTGGCGCTGGCCTTCCGCGCCGATGGGTTGGCGGCCGCTGCAGCCTTGGCGTTCACCGGCGCGCTGTTTCACGTCTTCAACCACGCTTTGTTCAAAAGCTTGTTGTTCTTTGGCGCGGGCGCCATCCAGACCGCCACGGGGACACGCGATCTCGACCGCCTCGGCGGTTTGATCAACGGCATGCCGCGCACCGCAGGCCTCTTTCTCATCGGCGCTGCTGCGATTTCGGCTCTGCCACCGCTGAACGGCTTTGCTTCCGAATGGCTGATCTTCCAGGCGGCGTTTCAATCTTCGCATTTCTCGCAATGGGGTTTGCGGCTGCTGGCGCCCACCGCAGCGGCAATGCTGGCTTTGGCCGCAGCCCTCGCGGCAGCGTGTTTCGTCAAAGCATTTGGCACGGCCTTTCTCGGCCGCCCGCGTTCGGACGCCGCAAAACAGGCTCACGAAACCGACCGCGCGTCACAGATCGCCATGGCCGCGCTGGCGGCAGGCTGCGTGTTGGCAGGCGTGTTGCCTAGCACTATCCTCGCTGTCATCGCCCCGATCACACAAAGGCTGACCGGCACCACCATGCCGATACAAGACTTGGGCGCGCTGTTGCCGGTTGCGGGCAGCCACAATAGCTATAGCGGTCTTGTCATCGCCCTCTGTTTTTTGGCGGCGACGTTGACAATCGCTTTGGCAATCCATCTCTTTGCCCAACGCGGCCTGCGGCGCAGCGCGATATGGGATTGCGGCTATCCCGAAGACAATGCGCTGTCGCAATATTCCTCCGGCAGCTTTGCCCAACCGATCCGCCGCGTCTTTGCCAGTACGGTGGCGCAGGAATCCGTTGTGATGCCGCCGCCCGGCGATCTGGCGCCGTCGCGTTTCAAGCTGGTGTTGTGGGATCCAGCTTGGCAGACGCTGTACGCGCCCGCCGCTGCTGCGGTGCTGGCGCTGGCCGATCGCGTCAACGGCTTTCAGTACCTGACGATTAGGCGCTATCTCGGCATTGTTTTCGTCACCTTGGTCTTCCTGCTGACGGTCTTGGCGGTGTGGCGATGATCGTGCTCCTTCTGATTCTGCAGGTTCTGCTGGTGGTGGCGCTGGCGCCGCTGGTGACCGGCGTGGTGCGCAAGACCAAAGCAAGGCTGATGCGCCGCCGTGGCCCCAGCTTGATCCAGCCTTATCGCGATCTCGCCCGCCTCTTACGCAAAGAGCCGGTGGTGGCGCATAATGCCTCCATTCTGTTCACCGCCGCGCCGACCTTCATTTTCGCCGCCACGTGGACGGCCGCGGCGCTGGTGCCGACCTTCTTTCTCAACACCGAGCTCGGCGTTGCCGCCGACTTCATCACCGTTGTCGGCATCCTGGCTGCGGCGCGTTTTGCTCTGGCTTTGGCCGGGCTTGACGTCGGCACGGCGTTTGGCGGCCTCGGTGCCAGCCGCGAAATGATGATCGCCAGCGTCGCCGAACCGGCCATGCTGATGCTGATCTTCTCGCTGGCTTTGGTGGGGGGCACCACGCGGTTGCCGGATCTGGCGCTCTTCGTGCAATCGCCGACGCTCGGTTTGCATATCTCGCTAATGTTGGCCTTCCTCGGCTTGGCGATGATCGCGGTGGCTGAGAATGGCCGCATCCCGGTCGACAATGCAGCGACGCATCTGGAACTGACCATGGTGCATGAGGCCATGGTGCTGGAATATTCCGGCCGTCATCTGGCGCTGATCGAACTGGCGCAATCGACCAAGCTCTTGCTTTACATCTCGCTGATCGCGGCGGTGTTCGTGCCTTGGGGTAGCGCGCCCGCGGGTAGTGACGGGCTGCATTACCTCTTCGGTTTTGCCTTTTATCTCGCCAAGCTAGCTGTTGGTGCGGTCGCTTTGGGCGTTTTCGAGGTCACCATCGCCAAACTTCGGGTCTTCCGGGTGCCTCAATTCATTGGCGTGGCGCTGATGCTGGGGCTGCTTGCCGCCCTGCTGCGCCTCGTATCGCAGGGTCTATAGATGAGCTTCGCCCCCGACGTTTCGCATTTTCTCTCCGGCATGATTTTGCTGCTCAGCTTTGCCATGCTCTATCAGGATCGTCTGCCGCCGCTGCTCAACATCTTCATCGCCCAATCCCTGGTGCTGGCGCTGTCCATCACTTGGCAGGCCTATAATCAGAACGAGCCGCAGCTCCTCATCACCGCCGCCATCGAGTTTGGCGTCAAAGCCGTGCTGATCCCCTTTGTGCTCTACACCCTGATCCGCCGCCTCAAGATTCACCGCACGGTGGAGACGGTGGTTGGTATCGGCCCCTCGATGATCGCCGGCATGGCGCTGGTCGGTCTCTCCATGGCGCTGATCCTGCGCGAACACGCCGCCATCGGTGGCACGGCGCGCGAAGACCTCGCATTCGCCTTATCAGTGCTGCTGCTCGGTCTCCTCATGATGGTGACGCGGCGCAATGCCGTCAGCCAAGTGATCGGCTTCATGGCAATCGAGAACAGTTTGGTGCTGGCGGCAACTGGGGCCAAGGGCATGCCCTTTGTGGTCGAGACCTGTGTCGCCTTTTCCGCGCTAGTGGCGTTGATCGTCATCGGCGTCTTTCTCTTCCGCATTCGCGAGCGTTTTGATTCCGTCGATGTCTCCATCCTCGATCATTTCCGCGGGGAGCAGCCATGAGCGCGCTGCTCAATCCCGCGGGCGGCATTCTGTTGGTGCCGCTCATCGCTGCTTGCGTGCTGGCCTTTATCCGCAACTATCGCATCGCCTCCTGGATCAATGTCGGGGCCGCTTTCCTCACCTTGCTGGCGGCGCTGCGGCTGCTCTTGTGGCGGCCAAGCTCACTGGGCTCACTACTGGCGGTCGATGATTTCAACATCGTCTTCTTGGTCTTGAATGCCATTGTCGGCTTCACCACCACGGTCTTCGCCAAAGGCTATCTGGCGCATGAGATTTCCAGCGGGCATTTGAAGCCTTGGCATATCCGCTATTTTCATCCGCTCTATCAGATCTTGATGGGGGCGATGAATCTGGCGCTGCTCACCAGCATCGCGGGCCTCATGTGGGTGCAGATCGAAATCGCCACCCTCATCACTATTTTGATGGTCGGCATTCCGCGCACCCATGAATCGCTGGAAGCGGCGTGGAAGTATTTCATTCTCGGCAGTGTCGGCATTTCGCTGGCACTGTTCGGCACCATCCTGGTTTATTCCGTGGCCCAGCCGGTGGTGGGCGATGGCCTTGCCGCCATGACCTTCACCACGCTGGTCGCTCATGCCGCGCAGTTTGATCCGGACATGCTGAACCTCGCCTTTGTCTTCATCCTGCTCGGTTACGGCACCAAAGCGGGCCTGTTTCCACTGCACGCTTGGCTGCCTGATGCCCATGCCGAAGGCCCCACGCCGGTCTCGGCGATCCTTTCGGGCCTCCTGCTCAACCTCGGCATCTATGCGATTTTGCGCTTCAAGATGGTGCTGGCCGCCAATCCCCACACCATGGCGCCGGGGCCGCTGATGATGATGCTCGGGCTTGCGTCCGTCGTCTTCGCGGCGTTGATGCTGTACCGCCGCAGCGATATCAAACGCTTCTTTGCTTACTCCTCCATCGAGCATATGGGAGTCATTGCTTTTGCTTTCGGGCTGGGCGGACCTTTGGCGAATTTTGCCGGGCTGTTGCATATGGCGATGCATAGCCTCGCCAAATCCGGGATCTTCTTCACCGTCGGCAATGTCATGCGCCTCAAAGGCACGCAGAAGATGGCGGCCATTCGGGGCCTGACCTCCTCGCATCCCCTGCTGGGTTGGACCTTCGTTGCCGCGGTGGTTGCCATCGCGGGCCTGCCGCCCTTCGGCCTTTTTACCTCTGAGTTTCTGGTGGTGAGCGCGGCCATGCAGCAGCAGCCTTTGCTGGCTGGGGTTTTGGTGCTCGGCCTCATCATCTCGCTCGGCGGACTGTTCTGGCGCCTCAATCAACTGGCTTTTGGCGAGCCCAGCCCCAACGCCGAGGAAGCCCACGGCCCGTTATGGCCGATTGCCGTCAATCTCAGTCTGGTGCTGCTCTTGGGTATTTATATTCCGGGGCCGGTGGCGTTGTGGTTTCAGCATGTCGCAAAGTTGCTGGGGTAGAGCATGACCGCACTCGCTGACATCCTTGGCATTTCCTCAGAGCGCTGGCCGCGCGTGGTGGTGAACACTGCGCAATGGCAAGAGGCGGGCGAAAAAATTGCGGCCGGTCTGTGGACGCTGGTGGCTCATTGGGGCGAGCCCGGCATGGTGCATGTCGCCTTACGCGAACGCGGCAGCGGCAAGACCGGCATCGTCAGCATACCTGCCGAGAACGGCAGCTTTCCCGCGCTCGGCCGTCAATGTTATCCGGCGCGGCGACTGGAGCGCAGCATCGCAGATCTTTACGGCTTGGTGCCGAAAGGTGCGCCTGACGCACGCCCTTGGCTCGATCATGGCAGCTGGGGCGTCACCCATCCGCTCGGTGCCGCCACGCCATCACAGCCGCAAACGCCCTACGCTTTCTTGCCGGTCGAAGGCGAAAGCCTGCATCAAATTCCGGTGGGCCCCGTCCATGCCGGCATCATCGAGCCCGGACATTTCCGCTTCACCTGTCAAGGCGAGACCGTGGTGCGCCTGGAATCGCGTCTAGGCTATGTCCACAAAGGCATTGAAGGGCTGCTGGCGGGGGCGCCGCTGGACCGCGCGGCCAAATTGGCAGGCCGTGCCTCGGGCGACAGCACGGTCGCTTATGCCAGCGCCTTTGCCCTCGCGGTGGAAAGCGCCAGTGGCATCACCGTGCCGCCGCGCGCCGCCTATTTGCGCGCCATCATGGCGGAACTGGAACGCATCGCCAACCACATCGGCGATATCGGTGGGGTCTGTAACGATGCCGCCTTCGCCATCATGCTGGCCCATTGCGGTATCCTGCGCGAGCGCGTCTTGCGCTGCTGTGACAGTGTTTTTGGCCATCGCTTGATGATGGATAGCGTCGTACCCGGTGGTGTGGCGCGCGACATCACGGCGGATGGTATCGCCGAGATCACCGCGCTGGCGGATTACCTGGCGCGCAAATTCCCTGGCATCATCGCCCTCTATGACGAGACTGCCTCACTGCAGGATCGCACCGTGCGCACCGGCATGGTGGCGCATGAACTGGTAGCGCTGTTTGGAGCGGGCGGTTATGTCGGTCGCGCCTCTGGCCGGAGCTTCGATGCCCGCAAGATCTTGCCGGTGCCGCCTTATGATACGCTCGCCTTCGAAGTGCCGCTGCTGGAACGCGGCGATGTCGATGCGCGGCTGCGCATTCGCATGCAGGAAATCGAGCAAAGCCTATCGCTGCTACGCCAGCTGACAAGCCTGCCCAGTGGCGACATCCAAATCGCCGTGCCGCACAAAGCGGGCGAGGGGGCTGCCCTTGTGGAAGGCTTTCGCGGCGACATCTTCGCCTTTGTCCGTCTCGCCCAAGATGGCAGCGTGGCGCGTTGTCATCTGCGCGACCCTTCGCAGTTCCATTGGCCGCTCTTAGAAACCGCTATCGACGGCAATATCGTGGCCGACTTTCCGCTGCTCAACAAATCCTTTAACTGCTCCTATGCGGGGCATGACCTCTGATGCACAGACTCTTGCTCCGACTCTTTGGTTTGCCGCTCACCGAAACCCCGCCGCCCTCGGACGATGCGGCGCATCTGGCTCTGCTCGCCGCGGATGTGCATAAGGCCGTCCGCAAACGCCTCGGCCGCAGCCTGGCCATCCGTCAGATTGATGCCGGTTCCTGTAATGGCTGCGAGCTGGAAATTCACGCCCTCAGCAACGCCTTCTACGATCTGGAGCGTTACGGCTTTCACTTCGTCGCCTCACCGCGCCATGCTGATGTGCTGCTGGTCACCGGTCCGGTCACCACCGCCATGCGGGTGGCGCTGGAGCGCACCTATGCCGCGACGCCAGATCCCAAATGGGTGGTGGCGGTCGGCGACTGCGC
>JARLIR010000103.1 GCA_031291635.1 Rhizomicrobium sp.
TGAGAAGGAAACAGCCATGAGCGAAGCAGAGCGGATCATTGCGGCCCTGGGACTGGAGCCCCATCCTGAGGGCGGCCATTATCGTCAAATCTTCAAAGACGAAGCCGGGCCGGACGGTCGCGCCCGCTCGACGGCGATTTATTATCTGCTGCGTGCGGGTGAGGTGTCGCGGCCCCACCGCATCGATGCCGTCGAAATTTGGCACTATTACCGCGGTGCGCCTCTGGAATTGGCGATCAAGCCGGAGGGTGGCGTGCTCGCCCATCACGTACTGGGCGCCTCGATCGAGTTTGGCGAAAGGCCTCAACTGGTGGTGCCGCCGCATGGCTGGCAAGCGGCGCGCTCGCTTGGAGATTACACCCTGGTTGGCTGCACCGTGGCACCGGGTTTCCTGTTCGAGACCTTCGAGATGGCCCCTCCGGAATTTCAGCTTTAAGCACCAGCAGTCTAACTCTCGCCGTGCTCCTTAGAGACAGCCTGCTCGATGCGGCGATCGGGGATCAGCCACATCAAAGCTGCAGCGGCGTAAAGGACCTGCGACGCCCAGGGCACCCAGAACGCGAGACCAACGCCTGCGGCATAAACCGCCAAGGAGAGCTTGCCCTTAATGTCCTTGCCGAGGGCCTGGGCGAGCAACGATGCCTTGCCGTCGGCGCGGATGATAGCCCACTCCAAGATCGAGTAGGCTGTCGCGGCCAAGAGCAGCACGACGCCGTAAAGCGCCACCGGCATCGCCGCGCGATGGTTCTCGCCCATCCAACCCGTGACAAAGGGTAATAGGGAGAGCCAAAACAACAGGTGCAAATTTGCCCACAAAATCCCGCCGCTGACGCGATGCACGGTGTGCAGCAGGTGGTGGTGGTTGTTCCAATAAATGCCGACGTAGAGAAAGCTGAGGCCGTAATTCAGGAATATGGGCAAAAGGTCGTGGAGGGCAGCAAGCGTGTTGCCACGAGGCACATGCAGTTCCAGCACCATAATGGTGATGATGATCGCCAGAACCCCGTCGCTGAAAGCCTCTAGACGTGATTTTCCCATGGGCCCTCCAGAGCGACTCCGCACCGTTAGACAAAATTAATCATCCCCTTGAGGCACAAGCAAGAAAACGAGGCCAAAGGGCCGTTGGCAGACCCCGTCTGAGTACTATCCGAGCCTAGCCAAGTGGGCGTGGATGTTCTCTTTGGACCGACGGATTCCGTGGCTTTGTTGCATTGGCCACTCCGCAAATCGTTTGTCCACCACCCCGCCGTGCACTGATGGGCGTTGCCACGGCAGAGAGAGTTTTTATGGCAGTAGTTCTAGTTGTCGAAGATGACACCTTCATCTGCGAACTCACTGAGATGACCGTGCAGGATTGGGGTCATCAGACATTGGCGGCCAGCGATGTCGAAGAGGCACTCGAAATCCTGCGCTCGCCGCAGCACATCGACATCCTTTTTACCGATATCTATCTCAAGACTGCCGTTTCTGGCGGTTTCGACTTGGCGCGCCAAGCGGTCGTGCTGCGGCCGCAATTGCGTGTCCTCTATACGACAGGGAATTTCATAACCCGCGATATGCAGGCGCTGTTTCTCGAAAAAGCAGAATGCATCCGCAAACCCTACACACCACGCCAGCTGCGGACCTCTTTTGAGCACATGCTGGCGCATTCTTAAATCGCAAATAGTAGGGGGCCGTAGCCGTGTCAGATAGCATCGGAAGAAAAGTGGTCCCTGATATTGCCGCCAGCGATATCGTCGAGACAGTGCCAAGCGCCTTGCTGGTGCTCGATCGGGATCTGCACATTACTTCGGCCAATCGCGCCTTCTACCAAACCTTCCGCACCAGTGCCGACGAGACCGAAGGAAGTCATATATACGAATTGGGCAATCGGCAGTGGGACATCCCCGCGCTACGCACCTTGCTCGAAAGCGTGATCCCCCATCGCGCTACTGTAGAGGGCTTCGAGGTCGAGCATGATTTTCCGACCATCGGCAGGCGCACCATGCTGGTCAATGCGCGCAAAATCTTCCGGCCCGGCGATCATGACGGCTTCATCCTGCTCGCCATCGAAGATGTGAGCGAGGAACGCGCCGCGCGTTCCGAGAGCAAGCGCAACTGGCTGCTCACCAAAAGCATTGTTGATACGATCCGAGACCCCTTGGTCGTGCTCGAAGACGACATGACGATTGTCACCGCCAGCAGAGCTTTTTTGACGATCTTCGGCACAACCGAAGAGGCGGCACATGGGCGGCGGGTGTTCGAATTGGGCCAGCACCAATGGGACGTGCCGGCGCTGCGCGATTTGCTCGAACGGGTCCTGCCCGAGAACAAACCGATTGAAAATTTTGAGATCGAAGATGATTTTCCCGGCCTGGGCCGCCGCGTCTTCAACCTGAATGCCCGAAAAATCTCTCAGCCCGGAAACCATACCAGCCGCATGCTGCTGGTCTTCGAGGACATTACCGACCGCAAACAGCGTGAGCGCGATGCCCTTGGCCTGACCAACGAAATTTCCCACCGCATCAAGAACAATCTGCAGATCGTGGTCGGCCTGATCGCCTTCGAAGCCAAACGCACGGCCGCTCCCTGCGTGCTGGGCTATAGAGCAATGCAGGCCCGCATTTCAGCCATTGCCGAACTTTATGATCTGATCTCACATACCAGCCATGGGCGGACCATTGCCGTGGATGCCTATTTGCGCGAAATCGCCAAATCGATGTCAGCGAGTCTGCTCGATCACGCCGCGGGTATCACCATCGAGGTGAAAGGCGAAGCTCTGGATATCGATCCGGATCGCGCGGTGCCCTTCGGTCTGCTGGTCAATGAGCTGGCGACCAATGCGATCAAACATGCCTTCCCGGATGGCAACGGACGCATCGTGCTGAGCGTTGAGCGAGTCGGCGATGAGATCGAACTCACCGTTGCCGATGACGGCATCGGCATAACCAAACAAGCCATTTCTGCGAAAATCACGGAGCGGCGCGGCGCCGACTATGTGGCGATCTTCGTGCGCCAGTTGGGTGGCACGATCATACCGCCGTCAAGCGAAGGGCCCGGAACCACCATCCGCATACGCCTTCCCCTACTCCTGGTGCTGCCAGTCGGCAGCACACCCATCGCGGCGTGACCCCTTCACGCGGCTATTTGTTGCGGCAGCGCGGGCAATGTGAAGCTGATGATTGTACCACCATCCGGACCGTTGCTGGCCGAGATTTGGCCACCATGGGAAATGATGATTGCTTTACAGATCATGAGACCGACCCCCATTCCGCCTGACTTCGTCGATATAAATGGCTTGAACAGGTTTTCTCGAATGCTCTTTGCCAAGCCGGGACCATTGTCCCGTACGTCAAAGCGCACCAGCGTGGCATTGATGGCCATCACAGAGAGCATCAACTCACTGCGTTTGCCGCCGCCCAGCGCTTCAATGCTGTTGCGGATGAGGTTGATGAGGACTTGCTGCAGTTGAATTCTGTCGACTGATACGCAAGGAAGGTCAGCTTCAATATTCGTCTCAACCTTGATCGAACTATCGATCGTGCCGATCAAGGAGATTGCGTCCTCGATAATGATTCCGGGGCTCTCAATCGTGCGCTCCTCCTCGCTCTTGGCGATGAAGCCACGCAGACGTTTGATAATCTTACTGGCACGAAGAACTTGCTCTTGAGCATTTGTAGCGGCATCAATGATCTTGGTTGGCACGTTGGCATCTGGTGCTTTCGCCAGGCGAAGGGATGCTGCCAGATAATTGCCCGCTGCCGCGAGTGGCTGGTTGATCTCATGGGCCAACGCCATTGTCGTTAGGCTCATCATGTTGAGCCTTTGGATGCGCATTAACTCCAGTTCGGCAAAGCGGCGGTGTGCACTCTCCCTGGTCAGCAAATAGATTCCAAGCGAGCCCAACGCCAATGCCAAGAACCCTGTGAGTGTGGCAAGAAAGAGCGAGGTAACCGTGGCATGCTCTTTGGCTGCTATACGGGTCTGCAGCAGTTGCCACTCAACAGTTCGCATGTCCTCGATTTTGCTGCGGATATCAGACATGCGGTCAAATTCTGCGCCCTCGCGTTTGGGTGAAGCGATGGCTCGCGCTGCGATAACGGTCTGGAGGCGAAGGACGCGCTGTATCTGGTCTGGATTGTCGGCAACCAATACGGCCAGATGTTCCACATCGGTCTGTATCGAGGCATTGGTCATTCGGGTATTGAAGAAATTTAGACGTTCGCCGGAATAGGCCTGCGCCCGCATGGTTGAATCCGCAGATAGCAGATTTTTCTCGATTGTTGTCATTTGCAGGATGACACGATTGGTATGCTGTACCCAACCGAAAGCCGCATGCAGGTGATTGATGCTGGTATAGACAAAGCTAGCCGACAAGAGCGTAAGGCCGAGGGCGCTTAAAAGCGCAGCGGTACCGACGAGTTTGGAACGGTCCATGCGAAAAATGCGCAACTTCACGTTACCGAAAAATCGGAGAACCTTCGACACCCAGCGACCTCAATTGCCGCGACATCCTTTGATCAATAAACGCCTCAACCAAAGGTTATACAAGATAAACTTCTCTCGCCTCGCCCCACGCGTTGAAACAAGGTTATCCGTCGTCGCCGCCGCGCCGAGAAAGCCGCGCTAACACGTAGACCGGCGCGCAGGTTCTCGAAGCACGCGGCTCCCGCAGAACACCTCACGATGACGGTTCCGATTGAAAACCTGCGCCCTTAGATCTCCAACACCAGGCGCTGCGGGTCTTCCAGGGTTTCTTTGACTCGCACCAGGAAGGTGACGGCGTCTTTGCCGTCGACGATGCGGTGGTCGTAGGACAGCGCCACATACATCATCGGGCGGATCACAATATTATTGCCGTCAGCAACCGGGCGCGGCTGGATCTTGTGCATGCCCAAAATGCCGGACTGGGGCGAGTTCAGGATCGGCGTTGACATCAAGCTGCCGAAGACGCCGCCATTGGTGATGGAGAAAGAACCGCCCTGCAGCTCCTCCAGCTTCAGCTTGTTGTCACGGGCGCGGGTGCCGAAATCGGTAATCGCCGCTTCGATCCCGGCGAGAGACAGACGGTCGGCATCGCGGATCACCGGCACCATCAGGCCGCGTTCGGTAGAAACCGCAACACCCATATCGTAGTAGTTCTTGTAGACGATGTCGTCGCCTTCGATCTCGGCATTGACGTTGGGCAGTTCCTTCAGCGCCGCGATGCAGGCCTTGACGAAGAAGCCCATGAAGCCGAGGCGAACCTTGTGCTTCTTCTCGAAGACATCCTTGTACTGCGACCGCAGAGCCATGACATGGCTCATGTCGATTTCGTTGAAGGTGGTCAGCTGCGCCGCGGTGTTCTGCGATTCCTTGAGGCGCATGGCGATGGTCTTGCGCAAACGCGTCATGGTTACGCGCTCTTCGCGCGCCGCTTTGGGGCGCGGTCCCGAAGAAACCGGTATCACAGAAGGCTGGGTGCGTTCGCGGGCGCGCGCTTCCAATTCTGCCAGCACATCGCCCTTGGTGACACGACCATCTTTGCCGGAGCCTTTGACGCTTTCCGCAGCGATCCCAGCATCCTCCGCCACACGGCGAGCCGCCGGCATAACGCCAACATTGGAGCCGATGGCGGCATGGGCCGCAGCCGCGATGCTAGTGGGCGCGGCCAAATTGGAAGCGGGCGGCGGGGTCGCTGGCACTTTCAGGGCCGGGCCTTCTTCTTGCTTGCCCACCACCACCGCGTCGGGATTGGAGGAGGTGACCGGAGCATGACGGCCAGCGGCGCCTTCGGTCATCGAACCCAAAATGGCCCCGACTTGCACCGTGTCACCGGCTTTGACTGTGATCGATTCAATCGCACCATCCGCCGGCGCCGGTACTTCCACCGTGACCTTATCGGTCTCCAGCTCCAGCAGCGGCTCATCGCGATGGACCGCGTCGCCCTCTTTCTTGAACCAGCGGGCAACAGTCGCCTCGGTGACGGATTCGCCCATCGCCGGCACTTTGATCTCAATGGTCATTGATCGTCCTCGGTGCGGATTTTGAGGTCGAAATGCATGGCCTCATCCATAATGTATTGCAGTTCGGCATTGTGCTGGCTCATCAAGCCGGCCGCAGTAGAAGCATATTCGGGACGCCCGATATAACGCGGGCGTACATGCCGCCCCAGCTTCTCCATAAGATATTCGATTCGCTGGCGGACGAAATACCACGCTCCCTGATTGCGCGGTTCTTCTTGCACCCAAACGATTTCGGCGTTGGGGAAGCGCTCCAGCTCCTGACCCAGGGGACCTTCCGGGAAGGGATAAAGCTGTTCTAGCCGCAGCATTTGCACATGCGGTTCGTTATGCTTTTCCCGCGCTTCCATCAGATCGAAATAGACTTTGCCGGTGCAGAGGATGACGCGGCGAATCTGATCGTCCGGCGCCAACTCGATGGTGGTGGCGCCGGGGACGCATTCGGCCTGATCGCGGAAGACGCGATGGAAGGAGGTGGCAGGTTCCAGATCCGACAAGAACGAGACGCAGCGCTTGTGGCGCAACAGCGATTTCGGCGTCATCAGGATCAACGGCTTGCGGAAGGTCCGCATCATCTGACGGCGCAGCACGTGGAAGTAATTGGCGGGGGTGGTGGGATAACAGACCTGCCAATTGTCCTGGGCACAAAGCTGCAGATAGCGTTCCAGACGGGCCGAGGAATGCTCGGGGCCTTGGCCCTCATAGCCGTGCGGCAGTAGCATCACCAAACCGCACATCTTCAGCCATTTGTTTTCGCCCGAAGCGATGAACTGATCGATGATGACTTGGGCGCCGTTGGCGAAATCACCAAACTGGGCTTCCCAAAGCACCAGCGCCTTGGGTTCCGCGGTGGCATAGCCGTATTCGAAACCGAGGACCGCAGCTTCCGAGAGCAAGGAGTCGATGACTTCGAATTCGGCTTGGGCCTTGGAGATGGCATTGAGCGGAACGTGGCGGGCTTCGCTTTCCTGATCGACCAACACGGAATGGCGCTGCGAGAAGGTGCCGCGACCGCAATCCTGCCCCGACAGGCGCACCGGTGTGCCCTGTTGCACCAGGGTGCCAAAGGCGAGCGCCTCGGCGGTGGCCCAATCGATGCCCTCGCCGGTCTCGAACATGCGCGCCTTGTTCTGCATCTGGCGCACAATTGTCTTATGGGCGTTGAAGCCATCCGGAATGGTCGAAAGCGCCTTGCCCACTTCGAGCAGGGCCTCTTTTTCGACCCCGGTCTCGCCTCGGCGATCGCCAACCTGGGGCGCCATTTCAAAACCCATCCAGCGGCTTTCGAGCCAATCGGCGCGGTGCGGCTTGTGGGTTTTGGAGGCTTCGAATTCTTCGTCCAGACGGGCGTTGAAATCGCCCACCATGTGCTGGACTTCGCTTTCGGCCAGGGTGGATTCACTCACCAGCTTCTTGGCGTAGAGTTCGAGCGTGGTGGGATGATCCTTGATGGCGCGATACATCAAAGGCTGGGTGAAGGAAGGCTCGTCCGTCTCGTTGTGACCGAACCTGCGATAGCAGTACATGTCGATCACCACATCTTTGTGGAAGAGCTGGCGGAACTCTGTGGCGATGCGGGCGCAATGCACCACCGCTTCCGGATCATCACCATTCACATGGAAAATCGGCGCCTGCACCATCAGGGCGATGTCCGTGCAATAGGGTGAAGAGCGCGAATATTGCGGCGAGGTGGTGAAGCCGATCTGATTGTTGATGACGAAGTGGATGGTGCCGCCGGTGCGATAGCCGCGGGTGCCGGACATGGCAAAGCATTCCGCGACAATGCCCTGGCCCGCAAAGGCGGCATCGCCATGCAGGATCAGCGGCAAGACACTCGAACGCGTGGCGGTGTCGCCATGCTGGAACTGCTTGGCGCGGGCTTTGCCCAAAACCACCGGATCAGCGGCTTCCAGATGCGACGGGTTTGGCGTCAGCGAAAGATGGACGTGATTGCCGTCAAAGGCGCGATCGGCGGAAGCGCCGAGATGGTATTTCACGTCACCGCTGACGGTGATTTCGCTTGGGATCGCGCTGCCACCGCGGAATTCGTGGAAGATCTGGCGATAGGGCTTGGACAGAAGATTGGCGAGCACGTTGATACGGCCGCGATGGGCCATGCCAATGGTGAGCTCTTTGACGCCAAGCTGGCCGCCGCGTTTGATGATCTGCTCCAGCGCCGGCATCATGGCCTCGCCGCCATCCAGCCCGAAGCGCTTGGTTCCGAGGAAGCGTAAGGCGCAGAACTTCTCGAAGCCCTCGGCCTCGATCAGCTTGTTCAAAATTGCGCGCTTGCCGGCGGGGGTGAAGGTGATGTCCTTATCGGGACCTTCGATGCGGCGCTGCAACCAATCCTTCTGCTCGGCATCGTTGATATGGGTGAACTCATAGCCGATGCGCCCGCAATAGGTGCGCTGGAGCAAATCCACCATCTGACGCGGTGTGGCCGTCTGCAGACCGAGGACGCCGTCGATGAAGACCGGTTTGTCCAGATCGGCCTCACCGAAACCGTAGAATTTGGGATCGAGCTGGGGCACAGGTGGCTTGGGCGTCAGATGCAAAGGATCCAGATCAGCGGCGAAGTGGCCGATGACGCGATAAGCGCGCACCAACTGAATGGCGCGGATCGAGTGCTGAGCCGCGGCCAGGACATCGGCGGCGCTCGAAGGCGCCTCACCGGCGACGGTGCCCGCAGCGGTGGCCCGTTCTGCCCAGGAAGGGCCAGAGGTCGAAGCCGCCGAAGGGCCGTTCGGGCCTTCCAATTCGGCAAAATAGCGCGCCCAAGAGGGGTCGACCGAAGCCGGATTTTCCAAATACTGGGCGTAGAGCGATTCGACATAGTCCGCGTTGCCGCCGAATAGGAAGGCGGTTTCCTCGAAAATGGCGTTAGACGCCCGGGAGAGCCGTTCTGGGGAGTTTTGCTGGGTCATGTGGGGGAGCGCGATGATGAGTTTAGAATTGTTCGAATTGAACGATTTAGCGCAATTCGCGAGCGAAGACCACGATTGTTGCACAAGCTATAGTGGACAGCGGTAACAGGCCGTAAATTCTTCGTGTTGCGAGGGGGTTGCAGATGAAACGCCTTTATTCTCTGGACGCCATCCGCGGGCTGGCCGCGCTGACCATTGTGATCTGGCATTGGCAGCATTTTTTCGCCCTTTCCGGCCATTGGCAGGCGGTTTGGAGCCGCGATTGGCAGCCCTTTTATCAGCTTTTGAAGCCGCTTTATCTGGAAGCTTGGGCAGCGGTCGATTTGTTCTTCGCCCTCTCCGGCTTTGTCTTTTTCTGGCTGTACCGCGAGGCGATCCACCAAAAGAAGGTCAAAGCGGTCAATTTCGCTCTGCTGCGCTTCTCGCGGCTGTGGCCGCTGCACGCCTTGATGCTGCTGACCATCGCCCTGCTGCAGGCGGCGTTCTTCGCCAAAACGGGCAGCTATTTCATTTTCCCTGCCGGCGATTGGGACCGCTTTGTCGCTGGGCTCTTCGCTGTACAGCAATGGATTCCGCCCAATGCCGAGCAGACCTTCAACGGCCCCGCCTGGACGGTGTCGGTGGAAGCCGGGCTGTATGTCCTGTTCTTTGTCTTGTGCCGCTTTGGCTTCAACGGTTGGCGCACGGCGCTGGTCGTGGCCTTGTGCGGCATTCCGCTGTTTCATTGGAATTGGTTCATCAGCCGCGGCTTGATGGGCTTTTTCCTCGGCGGCCTCGCCTATTTCGCGGTCGAGAAAATACGGCTGCTGCCAAACGCGCGCGCCTTTGCCAAGAGCATTGGTGTGCTGACCTTGGCGTTGTGGGCGTTCGTGGTGATCGAGATTCTCTATGGCCCGCTGCATTACGCGCTGTCGGCCCTGTCCGACGCCGTGCCGGATGCTTGGGATATCTATAGCGAAAACGTCGATGACATTTTTCACATCGCCTACATCTTCACCGTCGTCCCATTGACCGTGGTCGCGCTGGCCTTGAGCGAGGTGGTGCTCAATCTGTTCCCCCGCTTCTACAAGAAGACCACCTATCTCGGTGACATCTCGTATGGCGTCTACATGCTGCATTTTCCACTGCAGACGGCCTGCGCGTTGTCGGCTTTGTATCTGGGACTGCAACCGGTGTTCTTTATGCAAGGTTGGGTGATGCTCGCCTTTTATGCGGTGCTATTAAGCCTCGCATCGCTGTCTTACTTCTATTACGAAAAACCCATGCAGGCCTTCATTCGCAAACTGCCGGACCGCTTCGGGGCGAAGTGACCGACATCGTATTTAGGAACTCCGCAAGATTTCCTGGCCCGTTTTCGGATCGACCAGGGTGACGTTTTCCGCAGCCTGAATGCGCCAGACGCCGTCCTTGCGCGTTACCACAGCGAGGATCAGCGTATCCACTTGGTGCGGGCCGGCGGGATGGGCGACGCCTGTCGTCAGTCGCGTCCAAAAATGCAAGATGGCCGCATCATCGCTGATGCTATCGACATCGGGCGGATCAATCTTCAGCGTGGAATCGCGATAGACCGTTTCGTGGATGAAGCGATGCCCCGCGATGATCGGTTCTGCGCCGCGCCAGTAGGTGGCGAAGCGATTCACAAAGCTGGCATCGTCATGAAAGAGCCGGCCAAAAGCCTCCATGTCATGGGCGTTCCAGGCCGCCTCGAAGAGTGGCGGAATCGATGCAGGACCGCGTTGCGCCTCCATCAGTTGCCCTTGAGCAATTCGACCAAAGTGGTCCCAAGCGCGGCGGGATTAGGCGAGACGCGGATACCAGCCGCTTCCATCGCCGCGATCTTGGAGGCCGCATCGCCCTTGCCGCCCGAGATGATGGCACCGGCGTGGCCCATGCGACGGCCCGGAGGCGCGGTGACACCCGCGATGAAGCCAACCATGGGCTTTTTGACATTGGAATGCAGGATGAAGTCGGCCGCGTCTTCTTCCGCCGAACCGCCGATTTCGCCGATCATGACAATGCTCAGGGTTTCGGGATCGGCCAGCAGCATCTCCAAGACTTCGATGTGCTCGGTGCCTTTGACGGGGTCACCGCCAATGCCGACACAAGTCGATTGGCCAAGGCCGACCGCCGTCGTCTGTGCCACGGCTTCGTAGGTCAGTGTGCCGGATCGTGAAACGATGCCGACCGAACCGCGGCGATGAATATGCCCTGGCATGATGCCGATTTTGCATTCGCCAGGCGTGATCACACCCGGACAATTGGGGCCGATCAGGCGCGACTTGGAACCCGCCAGCACGCGCTTGACCTTGACCATGTCCAGCACCGGGATGCCTTCGGTGATGCAAACGATCAGCGGAATTTCCGCATCAATCGCTTCCAGGATGGCATCGGCGGCAAACGGCGGCGGCACATAAATCACTGAGGCGTCAGCGCCGGTGGCTTCTCTGGCCTGCACCACGGTGTCGAACACCGGCAAGCCCAAATGGGTTGAGCCGCCTTTGCCCGGCGTGGTGCCACCGACCATTTTGGTGCCGTAAGCAATCGCCTGCTCGGAATGGAAGGTGCCCTGATTGCCGGTGAAGCCCTGGCAAATGACCTTGGTGTGCTTATCGACGAGAATGGACATGCGCGGTGGGCTCCGATGTGGACTAAGGAGAGGCCTTGACGAGGGTCTGAGACTGAGTCGCGAACATGATCATCGCGATTTTTTCGGTGTTATGGGTGACGATCACATTGAAGTTGTGCACTTCGACGGCCGCTTTGACGTCGGTGACGGCAAGCCTGATGTGCTTGCCTGCCTCTTCGCGCCAAAAGAAAAGACCGTTGCCCGAATCACCAAACTTCTCGACGCTAGAAATCTCGGCCGCGGCCGGATTGAAACCGTCGGCAGAGGGCGGCGCCGCGCCCACGCCACAAATCTGCAAATCTTCACCAGGCATCGCCATCGGCTTACCGTGGCCAACGATCAGAAATAGAATGGCGTCTTTGCCGGAGCGCATGCGAGCGTCGGGGTCTTTGAATTCGCCAGCAGGAAACTTGTCCATCATGGCTTTGGGTATTGGCATCCAGCCGGCCTTGTCGGCAGCGGCCAGCGCCAAGGCGCGGTCTGCCCTTGTCGCCATGCAAAACTGCTGAAATTCGTCCACGCCAACCTGCGCTTTCGCACTCGTGCACAACACTGCCGCCATCGCTGCGGCCAACACCAAACGCATCTCATTCCCCCTCGCTGTGACGCCAGCCTTCCTTGGCCGGCAACTTCACCTTACCCGATCTCAACCTGAGATCGAAGCGTGGCTCCGAGGATTAGGCTCTATTTGCCACCGCTTTGACGATCTTCTCGGCGCCATCCGCGAGGTTGTCGCCAGAGATAATGGGCAGACCGGATTCAGCGAGGATTTTCTTGCCGAGTTCGACATTGGTGCCTTCGAGACGCACCACCAGCGGCACAGAGAGATGAACCTCCCGCGCGGCAGCAACGATGCCTTCCGCGATGATGTCACATTTCATAATACCGCCGAAGATGTTGACCAAAATGCCCTTCACATTGGCATCGGACAGAATGATCTTGAACGCCGCCGTCACCTTTTCCTTGGTAGCGCCGCCGCCGACATCGAGGAAGTTTGCCGGCTCAGCGCCAAACAGCTTGATGATGTCCATCGTCGCCATGGCAAGGCCGGCGCCGTTGACCATACAGCCAATCGTGCCGTCGAGCTTGATATAAGACAGATCGTAACGCGAGGCTTCGATTTCGGTCGGCTCTTCTTCGCCGAAGTCGCGCAACTCTTGAATGTCTTTGTGACGGTAAAGGGCGTTGTCGTCGAAATTGATCTTGGCATCGAGGCAGACGAGCTTGCCGTCTTTGGTGACGACGAGCGGATTGATTTCCAGCAGCGCCATATCCTTGGCGACGAAGGCATCATAGATGGACTTGACCAACGCCACGCAAGGCTTGATCTGCGCCGCGGTGAGTTTCAGGGCGGTGGCAATCTCTACGCCGAGATAAGAGGAATAACCTGCGGCGGGATCGACGGTGAAAGTGTGGATCTTCTCCGGCGTGTTGTGCGCCACCTCTTCGATGTCCATGCCGCCTTCGGTGGAGACAATGAAAGAAATCCGCGCCGTGGTGCGATCCACCACAACAGAGAGATAAAGTTCGCGCTCAATGGCCGAGCCATCTTCGACATAAAGCCGTTTGACTTCGCGCCCGGCCGGGCCGGTTTGGTGGGTAACAAGCGTCATGCCCAGCATGCGGCGGGCTTCGGTCTCGACGGCCTCGATAGATTTGACCACCTTGACACCGCCGCCCTTGCCTCTGCCACCGGCGTGGATCTGGGCTTTGACCACCCAGACCGGACCGGGAAGCGCTTTGGCGGCGGTCACAGCGTCTTCGACACTGAACGCAGCTTTCCCTTGGGGAACTGGAGCGCCGAAGCTGTGCAGGATTTCTTTAGCCTGATATTCGTGGATGTTCATGGAAGTCCCTTGGCAATGCCGCGCGCGGAAACGCCGCGACACAATAGCAGCACGATTACGCAGCGCAACAATTTGGAGCGATTCAAAAAGCGGATCGTGCTCGCCGCAGCAGTAACAAGAGCGCGACGAGCATGAGGAGAGGGGCCACGGCCAGATGCGTAACGCTCGCAAGCGGACGGGCCAGGATCGGGACACACCAGAGCGCCGCCAGAAGAAGATGTTCGCCCGCGCGGAAGCCGCGCGCGCGCCCTTCAACCGCCATGAGGAGGATTACCGGAGCCAGTAAAACCAGGTCGTAATCGAGGCTATAGGGCGTTGACAGCGTTGTCGCCAAACACAGCGCGGCACCCTTGAGCATCGCTGAAGCCGGGCTGCGCCACACCATGACCAGCGCTGTCAGAGCGGTGATCGTGACGACAAATTGCGCCCCATAAGCGGCGCGGAGCGGAGCCCCCAACAAGCGCAGGGCGGCAAAAGCACTCTGAATTTTCTCAAAGCCCGTACCTCCCGCTTCGAGGACCACGGTTTGGCTCAAATGCAGAGAAGCAAAAAAGGCGGGCCAGATCGCTGCGCCGAAGGACAGTGTCGCCAAAGCACAGAGCAAGAGAATCATAACAGCTGCGGTGCCCAGCGCCTTCCACTGCCGCCCTGCAACTAGGGCAAAGGGCAGCGCTGCCGCGAACTGAGGCTTGTAAGCCAGCAAGCCAAAGACAAGCCCCGCCAGCAGCGGTCGCGGTTTGAGCAGGGCAAGACCGCCTGCGACGATCGCCGTGGTCAGAAAACCATTCTGGCCATGGGTGAGATTGACGAACACCGCAGGGAAAGCCAGCACCAGGGCCAGCCACAGGGGATCGCGCGCCAACGCGGGCGCCGGACTCGCTTTGGTTAGCGCGCGTAAGGCAAGTGCGTAAAACAGCAGCGTCAGCCCCTGCCAGAGCAGCAGAGCGGGAATATAGGGCAGCTGCGCCAAGGCCTCGGCGGCCACCAGAAAGAACGGCGGATAATGCCAGCCATAAAATGGCGTCGTCTTGCCGAATATCGCTTGCTCTTTTTGATAGTGACGGGGCCAATCGTAAGCCGCAGCCGCGTGACCCTCGCCCGCCAAAGCACCGGCAGCATAGACATCGGAAAAATCGGTGCCCAAGGGACGGCCACGATAGTCGTTGAGGCCATGGGCCGTGATATCGAGCCAGACGATGGCAATCAGCATCGCCGCGAGAAGGGCGAGCGACCACAGCCGCACGCGCTCGCGCGTCAGAAATCCGCCTTCCCACAACAACGCCCGCACGGCTAGCCCTCGGAGTGATGCGGCAGTGTGCGGCAGACAGCTTTAAGGAACGCTTGCTGCCGCATCCGGCTTGGTCAATTGCGGCGCCGCTTTACAAAATGGCCAAGCACAGCGGCCAGCGTGAGGAGAACACCTACCGCAATTCCCAGCCACTTGCCGGCGGTGGCTTCCAGAGCGAAGGAAGCCAGAAGATTGCTCGGCGATTGGTTCAGCATCGAGAGCGACAATGCATTCTCGATGGCATCACACAGAGCCGCGCCAATGGGAAAGAGCGTCAGACGGCTCAGCAGCGCCCGCAAGCTGCCACGCGCCGGGGCGAAGCGGTCGATCGCCGCCAGGGAACCGAAGAACAGGGCCGCGCCATAGAGCGGCATGAAAAGGTAATCGAGGCCCAGGATAAAGCCAGCCAGGGCCGCTTTGGGCTGGCTCAACCAGTGATCGATGATCACCCGCAAACCGTAGCCCGTGCTCACGAACTGCAAATCAGCGGTGGCGAAGCCCGTACGCGCCTTGAGCACACTCTCCAAAATGAGCATAACGATCAGCATCAGGACGGCGCCCGCGCTCGTCCACGCCCAATAAGCATTCAGGGATTTTCTGCTAAGCTGCATGACGATTTCCCTCCGGCACAGGTCTATGCGCACGTTTCTTGATCGCTTGTACAACTTTCATTGGCTTTGCGAAGGCGACGCGGCACGTTCGTCGCAGGCTTTTTTCGGCGGGTTGGAGCTTTTGCTGCGCCGCCACGGTCTCAAAGCTATCGTCAATCTGCGCGGCGAGAACGCCGATCTGTCCTGGTGGCGCTACGAGCGCGCGGTTTGCGCCCGCCTCGGGGCCCGGCACATCGACGCCATGATGGATTCGCGCCATCTTCCGACCCGCGCCATGCTGACGACGCTGTTGGACGCCTTCGAGACTGCACCACGGCCGTTCTTGCTCAAATGCTCAGGCGGCCATGACCGCACAGCTTTAGCAGCGGCGCTCTTTATCATTGCGCGTGATGGCTGGAGAGCGCTGGAAAGCGCCGAGCAACAGTTCGATGCGGCGATCTATGGTCATAAACCCAAGCGGTATCAGCATTGGCTGAAACCCTTCCTGCGGTTCGCGGCCGAAGATGCCAAAGGCGTGAAGCTCAGCGATTGGATTCGCGATTGCTACGATCCGAACCTGTTTGCGGCTTGGCTTGAGGACCACGACCTCAACGAAAGCCACAAAGGCATCTTCACAAAACCAACGCGCAGTCCGTTTCAACTTTAGAAATTCCACTCTGTAGAAAAACAGACGCCCGGCTGGGGGGCCAACCGGGCGTCGTTTGCGCCGTTACGCGCGAGTGCCGGGAGGGGATGACCGACACTGCTTGTGAAGAGGTGTCCAGCTTGCGAGCGGGGGGCAGTGCGTGCCGGACGACGTCTCTTCACAACAAGAAGATATGCAAATTGGCCACAGTTTTCAAGTATTTTCTGTGCAGAGCATCTGTATAACAATTTATGAATGGACAGTGTCCATTACGCCACGATGCCATAATCAGCGGTTTACTGCGCCCAATCGCCGATCAACTTGATGTTGCCATGCCTCTGACAATGCAGGCGTCTGCTTAATTCGTTGCAACAATGCGCGATCAGCTGTTTTGGCGAAGACAGCACTGAAGGCTTCTTGGACTGAAGGCGCATCAGCGCGAACGATACGCGTGAGCGCACCTGTTGTTGGCGCAGTACCCTCTTTCACAACACGGAAATACCAACCACAGCGCCCCGAGAGTGTCATGGCCAGTGGAAGATCGGCTCTACCGGTGTAGATCGCGAGTTTAAAGCACGGTGCGCGCGGCTGGCAGACTTCAACAATGACGTCGCCCCATGCAAAGCGGTCGCCGATATACACATTTGCTTCATCGAGATCGCCGAGCGTCAGATTCTCGCCAAACAAACCGGCACGGCAAAGGAGTTGTTTTTCTTTTTCCCACCACGGCCAGTTGCGCGCAGGATAGGCATAGACGGCCTTGTCGACACCGCCATGGTTTTCGAGATCGGCTTGGCCATCGCCGTGAATGCCGGTAGCAGTGACGATGACCGTCTTGCTGATCACGGGCTGTTTGTCGAAGCCGGAGAGCACTGCTGCGCCATGCCATTTGCCGATGATCTTGGGCATCCCGACATTGAGGGAAAGCAGCGTCGCCGTCATGCCAGCCTCCGCTTAGCAAGGGCTGCAGCAAAGGCCTGCCAAATCGCGCGCGAGACGAGATCCTCGCTCCAGTGCCATTCGGGATGCCATTGCAGTCCAAGCAAGAAGCCCTTGGGCTCGATGAGCGAAACCGCTTCGATCTGACCGTCCGTGGCATGAGCTTCGACACGCAAAGACGGCGCTAAGCGATCGATGCCTTGGCCGTGCAGCGAATTGACGGTGAACCGCGTCTTACCTGTCAGCTCAGCCAGCAGGCCGCCAGGGGTCACGATCACGTCATGCGCCAGGCTCCATTGCACCTCGCGTGGGGCATTCGCCTTTTCACGATGATCAATACGGCCAGGCAGTTCCTGCACATGCTGATGCAGCGTGCCGCCCAGCGCGACGTTCAGTTCCTGCATGCCGCGGCAGACGCAAACCGTGGGCAGGCCCGCCGCCACGGCGGCCTTGATGAGCGGAATGCACAGCGCATCGCGGTCACGGTCTTCCCACTTGGGTTCTCGTGCGGGCGCTCCACCATAAAGCTCGGGATGCACATTGGAAGGCGAGCCGGTGAACAACAGTCCGTCCATGGCCGAGAGGATATCAGTGCAATCCAGCGGCGGATCGAGCACCGGGATCAAAAGCGGCAAGGCCTCGATGCCATCGCGCACCACCGAGACGTATTGCTGCAAGACCAGATGAGCAGAGTCTTCCTCAATAACACGGCGGTCACAGACAAGGCCGACAACGGGACGCTGGTGCATGGCCGTCAGTTCCTTGACTTGGTACCAACCGCTGCTTTGGTCTCGCGCAGCACGAACAGCGCCTCGCTTATAGCTGTGCCGGATTGCAGGTTGCGCATCGCCACGGTGGTGGGCAGACCTTGATCATCGATAATCGTCCACTGCCGCAGTTCGAGTGGGCTATCGGAAAAGGTGATGATGATATTGGGCTTGAGGCGGTTCTTGGCGGTACGAGCCTCGACCACAATGGTGCCTGCGGTATGCTGCACGCTGAGGATGGCGCTGTTGTGCAAGAGATCGATCTTATCGCCCAAGATAAGGTCGAGTGGCGTGTCGGTCAGCGGGTAGCGGTCCACTGTTTTCATCTTGCTGTTGAAAACCGCCACGATGTGTCCGTCGGAGACGACCAGAAGCGGGCTCGGCGGTTGGTATTCGAAGCGCAAGCGGCCAGGCTTCAGAAGAAAGAAACGGCCCTGGTCGAGCTGACCACTGGGCCCGATCTGGCTGAAATCGCCTTCCAACGAGCGCAACCCGTTCAAATAGGTTCCGACCTTTGCGAGCGCCACGCGGCCTTCTTGGGAAAACTCGATTTGACGGGCAGGCGGCGCCTGACCAGCCCCTAAAGCAGCGGCGGTAACGGCAACCAGAACCAGAATTTTGGCGATGCGGCGCATCCCTTGGTCATAGCCTTCGAAAGTGGCGGAAGGAAGAGGCAGGCGATAATCTGGTAGGGCAAAGCGCAGCCGCGGCGATAAACTGCCGCGACTCATCCTCAAGGATCCCCCATGTCCACGTCCCTCAGCTATGACACCATCGGCGTGATTGGAGCTGGCGCCTGGGGAACCTCGCTGGCGCTGACGGCCGCCCGTGCCGGGCGCAACGTCAAGCTGTGGGCGCGCGAGACCGAGGTGGTCGACGCCATCGCCGCGCGCCGCCAAAACAGCCTTTTCCTGCCTGGTGTCGCCCTGCCCGAAACCATCAAGGCGACAAGCGATCTGGGTGCGGTGGTAGCTGGCGCAGGAGCATTGCTAATTGTCCCCCCAGCGCAACATTTGCGCTCCACCTTGCTGGCCGTTGCGGCGGTGGCGGCAAAGGGCACGCCCCTGGTGGTTTGCGCCAAAGGCATTGAGCGCGGCACCGGGAAGCTTGTCACCGAGGTTCTTGCCGAAGCCGCGGACGGCTTTGCGCCTGCCATCCTCTCGGGCCCCTCCTTCGCACGCGATTCTGCTTTGGGCCTGCCCACGGCCGTGACCATAGCCGCAGAGATGGATATTGCCCTGCGTTTGCAGGCGAGCCTCAGCCATTCGACCTTCCGCCCCTATGCCAGCGATGATCTGGTCGGCGTAGCGCTGGGAGGCGCGGCCAAGAACGTCTATGCCATCGCTTGCGGTATCGTGGACGGCATGGGGCTCGGCGAAAGCGCCCGCGCGGCGCTGCTTGCCCGCAGCTTTGCCGAACTCTCGCGCCTTGGGGGGGCGCTGGGCGCCCGCGCCGAAACGCTCATGGGGCTAGCAGGTCTGGGCGATCTGGTGCTGACGGCAACCAGCCCCACCTCGCGCAATTTCCATTTCGGCCAAGAGGTGGGACGGGGTAAAGCGCTTGCCGCGCTGCGCGTGCCTGGACAACCCCTCGCCGAAGGTGTCGAAACGGCACCGGCCCTGGTAACACGCGCCCGGGCCGAACACATTGAACTGCCGATCGCCGAAACGATGGCGGCGGTCCTGGATGGAAGCCTGCCGCTGGACGGCGCCATAATGCGGCTGATGAGCCGTCCCCTCAAACCCGAATAACGTCCGCATTCGGACAATGCGTTAGGAGTACAAAATGCCTCTCTTCATGTTCATTGCCTTCGACAAAAAGATTGGCGGCGCCGCTTTGCGTGCTGTAACGCGTCCCCATCATGTCGAATACACAAAGTCGAACGGCAAAGTGAAATTCGGTGGGCCCTTCACGGCCAGCGATGACAGCATGATCGGCAGTTTTTCGATCATCGAAGCCGCCGATTACGACGAAGCCCAAGCCTATGTGAAGAATGACCCCTACGTTCTCGCTGGCCTGTTCGAGCGTCAGGAACTGCATCCCTGGAAGTTGTCGATCAACAGCTTCGAAAAAGTCTAAAACGCAACCCATGGCTTGCGTGGCGCAACACTGCGTCACTCAAGCCATGGTTGATCTCTTTCAAATGATTGAGGTTGCTGCCTACACTCGGCCATCAAAGCGCGGTGGCGTTTGCCCGTGGGGGCGCGGGGTCACTGCGAGATTGGGGGGCGTATGCACGCGTTCAGCGGCGGCAATTCGCACGTCGGCACGCATGTCTGCTTGGGCGGGATCGCCTTCGGCCTGGACATCCTGCTCATCCATCAGCTTACGCCACTGCTGATGAATGCCCGTCTCTATGACCTTCTCGCCCTCGCAGCCATTTTCTGCATTCTTCTGTTTTTCGGTCTCGAATTTGCCTACGCGACTGCGCTTTGGAGCTTGCTGAAATCGTGGGACAAATATCAGTTTTCCGGCACCTATGAAGAATGCTCGGCGAGCGGCCAGGTCACGGATGTCCCTGCCACGCTGAAGATCTGGCAGCACTGGAATACGATCGAGATCAACTTCAAGAGCTGCGATGGTATCTTCAAATCGATAACGGCCGCGATTGTCAAAAACCGACTCGAAAGAGGCGATATCGAACTCGTCTTCAGTTTCCAGTCCAGCGGCTCCCATCTCGGCGTGGAACGCGAGGGAGCCTATTTGGGCACCTTCATCCTGAAACGCAGTGCGGACGACGACACGGCCGAGGCCATCTATTTCACGGAATCAAGGCTCAATAATTTCCGCCACCTCTATATGAAGCGGAAGCCGAGCTATCCGGCATAACCCCTGGCAAAGTGGCGCGGGTTCTGGATAGACTGGCGGCATGCTCTTTGTGATTACCGCCCTCGACAAACACGATTCGCTCGCCTTGCGCCTTTCGGTGCGCGAGGCCCATTTGGCCTATGCGCGCGAGACCGGGCGCATGAAACTGGGCGGCCCCCTCTTAGACGAGGTAGGCGATATGGCGGGCAGTCTGATGATCGTGGAGGCGCCGGACCGCGCCACAGTCGAAGCTTGGCATGCTGGCGATCCTTATGCCCAAGCCGGTTTGTTTGCGTCCTCCGAGATCCGTCCGTGGAAACCGACCTTCAATCCCTCCGGGGCAACCTTCTGATGGCCTACTGGCTGTTCAAAACCGAACCTTCCGCTTGGTCGTGGGAACAGCAGAAGAAAAAGGGCGCCAAAGGCGAAGCCTGGAGCGGTGTGCGCAATTACCAAGCCGCCAATAATATGAAGGCGATGGTGAAGGGCGATCTTGGCTTCTTCTATCACTCGGTGGATGAGAAGCGGATCGTCGGCATCGTCGAGGTGAGCGGGCTTTATCGGCTGGATCCGACGGACGAGAAGGGCAAATTCGGCTTGGTCGAAGTCAAAGCCGTATGCGATCTGCCCCAGCCAGTGACTCTGGCGGCCATCAAGGCCGAAGCCAGACTGGCGGAGATGGTGCTGGTGAAGAACTCACGCCTATCCGTGCAACCGGTGACGCCCGCCGAATGGCAGATTATCTCTACTATGGGCGGGCTCACATAAAGGTTTTTTTGACGGCTTACTGTTGCGGCGCGCGTTGCGCCGGAGCGGTGTTATCGACTGCCGTATCGGTGTCGAGACTGCCGCCGTCGTTCTGGGCCGCAGGCGCGGCCTGCCCCGGTGCAGCAGCCTGATCGGGAGCGGCTGGCGGCGGCGGCGGCGAATTGGCGGCTAGCGCCTCATCAGTTTCACCGGGCGGGATTTCGCGGACCTGATAGGTCGTCATGCCGTCGGTGCGCGCCACGCTGTAAAGCGCCACGCAGCTATTCTGCTTCTTCAGGTCCTTGCACTTCTTATGGGCCGCATCTTCGGTCTTAAGATCGACCAGAAGGGTGTAGGTTTCGCCGCCTGCACTCGCGGTGCAAGATTTGCGGCCCTTCACATCGGTCGATTTGGCGGCGGTGCTGGACAATTCCGCCGAGGGGGAGATGACACCGAAATCGCGCGCCTGGGACAGGCTGGCGAGGCAAATGTCGCGGCCGCTCGGGCCAAAGACACCGCCGAAATAAAGTCCAGCGGCAATCGCTACCACGGCCAAGGCGCTGCCGCCGCTGATCCAATAGGTCTTATGGGTCTGGATGGTGGCCAGAATGGCATCGACCTTGGAGGGCGGGGTGGGCGTTGTTTCGGACACCGGTGAAATGACCTTCTGCTGGACCGCCCAGGGCGGCACATGGAAATTCGCTGGCGCCGACAGACGCCTGGACTTGTTCATATCGCCAAATCGGGCGCGCTTCTAGCCTCCCTGTGCGGACAGAGTGGCACCCTAAGCGATTAATGCCGCAAAGATTTCCAGTTTGTAAGCTTACGAGGCCAAAGACCGCCTACAGGGTCTTGCGGCGGGCGACCGTGTAGGGCGCATAACCAGCCTTTTCGTAGATGTTCGCTGCCAGATCGTTGCGGGCTAGGTGACCGATGCGGATGATTTTATGGCCTTTGGCCCGCCCCCAATCCTCGCAAGCGGCCAAAAGCGCCTTGCCTGCCCCCTGCCCGCGCGCGCCTTCCTCGACATAAAGCTCACAGATTTGGGCAGCGCGGCGCTCCTCTGCGATGACATAGGCAGGAGATTCGCTCTCGATCACCACTACCCAGCCGATCAGGCCGGTTTCAGCCTCGGCGACGAAGATGGCGCCTTTTTCGGCTTCTGCCATCATCGCCTCAAACTGGTCTTCGCCATAAGCCGGATCCAGGCGGCGGTCGTATTCGAAACCCGCCTCATAGCGCTGCAACCCCCAGATGAAGTCCAGAATGGCGGGCTTGTCTTCAGGCAGACGGGCGGTGCGCACGGTGATCATGTCAGAATTTCTCCTCGCCTTCCCGGCGCTGCGGATCGGGGAAGTCGCGATATAGGGCAAAGGTCAAGTTGGAGGCAAAGCGGTTGACGTCGAAATGCAGACTTTCGATGGGCTCACTGCGGGAGGAGACTTGCGCAAAGGCGCGCTCCAGCTGGGCGAGGTCTTGAGTCTGCATGACACAGTGAAATTCGCCCAACTCACGCGGGCCAAGCCCGAGCTTGCGACGGGTCAGCTGCCAGCCTTCGAGCAGACCTTCCGCTTTCAGGTGGTCCAGGAAATGGCCAAGGTTGCGGGCAAAGTCGAGATCTTTGGTCCCCGGCTTCAAATCAAAAAAAGCGTGGTAGTGGTCCATGGCACACATCCAAACAAAACCCCGCCGCCAGTCTCCCGGCGGCGGGGCCTTTCGTCTAGTGTCTTAGGCGGCCGAAAGCGGGAGGCGCTTGGCGCGGACGGGGTGCAGCGGAATGACATTCAGCTCTTCCGCCGTCTCTTCCCGGGCGGGCAAGAGCCGCTTTTTCACCTCGTGGCAATAGGGCAGATAACCCGCCTTGGCGTAGGCGCGCGCGGCACCAGCGTTGCGGGTCAAAAGGTCGATGCGCATGGTGGCATAGCCATTGGCCATCGCCCACTCTTCGCAAGCCTTGATGAGTTTCTGGCCGGAACCAGAGCCACGTCCATTCTCGCTGAGAAAAAGCTCTGCGAGATAGGCAAAGCGGCGCTCATCGGTGCGGATAAAGGCTTCGCTTTGTTCTTCGTAGACGACAGCCCAGCCAATTGGGCGGTGCGCATCGTCTTCGGCCATGAAGATGGCACCCTTTTGAGTGCGCTCAAGGAGATAAGCGAAATACTCCTCGGCCATGGCGTGATCGATAAGGTGGTTGGGTTCGAGGAACGATTCGTAGCGTTGAAGCGCCACGATGTAGTCGAGGATCACCGGCCTGTCGTTCGGCAGCCGCGCCTCTCTGATGGTACACACGATTGCAAGCTTGTCCCTGAGCCATCTCGGCGGACGGGTACCTGGAAACGCGGCAAAATCGGGCGAAATCCAGGCTCGTCACTTTGCTGATTACAGTGGCTCTGTTGTACCGGGGCGTGCGTAGAGGCGGCAAGGTCGAAAGAAATATAAATTGACCGAAATTATGAAGTGATCCTAGGGAGACCGACAAGCACCTGGAACTGTATGACAAATACGATCATGAATGTTCTGTGTCGAAACATTCACGTCTTGAAATCACCAAACAAAAACCCCGTCGGTTGCCCGACGGGGTTTGTCATTACAAGAGACGAAACGCTTAGGCTTTGAGGGCCGTCAGCACTTCGTCCAGCATCTTCTTGGCATCGCCGAACAGCATCCGGTTGTTCTCTTTGTAGAACAGCGGATTGTCGACGCCGGCGTAACCCGATGCCATAGAGCGCTTCATGACGATCGAGGTCTTGGCCTTCCACACTTCGAGCACCGGCATGCCGGCGATCGGAGAGCTGGGGTCTTCTTGGGCAGCCGGATTGACGATGTCATTGGCACCAATGACCATCGACACGTCGGTCTCCGGGAAGTCCTCGTTAAGCTCGTCCATTTCCATCACGATGTCATAAGGCACCTTGGCTTCAGCGAGCAGCACGTTCATGTGCCCCGGCATACGACCCGCAACCGGGTGAATGCCGAAACGCACGGTCTTGCCCATCTCGCGCAGAACCTTGGTGATTTCGTAGACTGTGTGCTGGGCTTGGGCGACGGCCATGCCGTAACCCGGAACGATGATGATGGACTTGGATTCCTTCAGCAGTTCCGCCGTATCCAGCGCACTGATCGGGGTCACCTCACCCACCGGACCGGCATCGCCGTCCTTCTTCACGACCGTGCCACCACCGGTGCCAAAGCCGCCAGCGATCACCGACAGGAAGTGCCGGTTCATCGCCTTACACATGATGTAGGACAGGATCGCACCCGAGGAACCGACCAATGCGCCGACCACGATGAGCAAGTCATTGGACAGCATGAAGCCCGTCGCCGCCGCGGCCCAACCCGAATAGGAGTTGAGCATCGACACCACCACCGGCATATCCGCACCGCCAATCGCCATCACCATATGGATGCCGAAGATCAGCGACAGCACGGTCATGACGATGAGCGCCAGCCAGGACTGGTTCGGATCGGTCGCGGTGACGAAGACGTAACCGAAATAGATCACCGTCAGAAGGATGGCGAGGTTGAAGACATGGCGACCCGGAATGAGAACCGGCTTGCCTGTGATCTTGCCCGACAACTTGCCGAAGGCGATGACCGAGCCCGAGAAGGTCACGGCACCGATCAAGATACCGATATAGATTTCCATCACATGGATGGCGTGCTCGGCCCCCGTGAACTGGATCGAGGTATCGATGAAGCTGGCGTAACCGATGGTGCAAGCTGCCAAACCCACCAAGCTGTGCATGATGGCGACGAGTTCCGGCATTTGCGTCATCTTGATCACGCGCGCTGCGATGATGCCGATGGTGCCGCCGACCGCCATGGCCGCGATGATGAAGATAAGACCGTCCGGCATCACCAGCTTCCATTCTTCATGGCCGCCGGGGATTTCCACCAAGCGGCTGCCGAAGATGGTCGCCAGCACGGCAATGGTCATGCCGATAATGCCGAACCAGTTGCCTTTGCGCGAGGATTCCGGATTGGAAAGCCCGCCAAGGCTAAGGACGAAGAGAATGATGGCTCCGATATAGGAAACCGTCGTCAGAGTTCCAGACATATGTGCGGCCTCCTATTTGCGGAACATCATCAGCATGCGCCGCGTTACCGCGAAGCCGCCGAACATATTGATCGAAGTAAGCGCGATACCGACGATGGCGATCCAACGGATCAATTCGTCAGGACGTGCCGTTCCAGGCGCCACTTGCGGGGCGATCTGGATCAGTGCGCCAATCGTGATGATGCTCGAGATGGCGTTGGTGACGCTCATCAGCGGCGTATGCAGTGCCGGTGTGACGTTCCAAACCACCATGTAGCCGACGAACACCGCCAGCACGAACACCGTGAAGTGCCCGATAAAGGCTGGTGGCGCGTAGAGGCCAATCAACGCAAACAGTGCTGCCGCAAAGATGGGCATCGTCAGGGCCGAGACGAGCTTGGAGAAGGCGCTCTTTTCTTTGACCACAACAGGCGCGGCCACTGCCTTTGGGGCGGGCGGGGCAGGAAGCTTGAGCGGCGGCGCCGGCCAAGTGACGGCACCATCCTTGATCACGGTGAAGCCGCGGATGGCATCATCGTCCATATTGACGAAGATCTGCCCGTCCTTGGTCTTGCACAGTTCTTCGGTGAGGCGCAGCAGGTTCGTCGCGTACATGGTCGACGACTGTTTGGCCAGACGCGACGGCAGATCGGTGTAGCCGATGATGGTGACACCATGCTTGACCACAGCCTTACCGGGCTCTGTCAATTCGCAGTTACCACCCTGTTCGCCAGCCATATCAACGATGACACTGCCGGGCTTCATCGAGGCGACCATTGCGGCCGTGATGAGCTTGGGGGCAGGCTTGCCCGGGATGAGGGCCGTCGTGATGATGATATCGACGTCCTTAGCCTGCTTGGCATACATCTCACGCTGGGCCTGCTGGAAGCCTTCGCTCATCACTTTGGCATAACCGCCGCCGCCCGAGCCTTCTTCCTCGTACTCCACTTTGACGAACTCGGCGCCCATCGATTTGACCTGATCGGCGACTTCGGCGCGCGTATCGTTGGCGCGGACAATAGCGCCGAGGGCAACGGAGGTTCCGATTGCCGCAAGACCGGCAACGCCGGCACCAGCGACGAACACTTTGGCCGGCAGGACCTTACCTGCAGCTGTGATTTGGCCATTGAAATAACGGCCAAAGGCGTTGGCCGCTTCGATGACGGCGCGATAACCGCTGATGCTCGCCGTCGAGGTCAGCGCATCCATTTTTTGCGCGCGCGACAACAGGCGCGGCACGGCATCCATCGCCAGGACCGTGATCTTTCGGGCCGCCAGTGCCGTCATCAGGTCCGGGTTCTGCGCCGGCCAGATGAAGCTGATCAGCGTGGTGCCTTCCTTCAGCTTCGCGACTTCGCTGAGGTCTGGGGCGCGGACTTTGAAAATGATGTCGGAAGAAGCCCAGACGTCTGTGCCGCTTACGACTTTGGCTCCGGCATTTGTGAAGGCTTCATCGAAAAAGCTGGCACCCTCTCCGGCGCCGCTTTCGACCGTCACGGAAAATCCAAGTTTTATGAGTTTTTCGACAATGTCCGGAGCGGTTGCGACCCGCTTTTCACCGGCATAGGTCTCTTTCGGGATTCCGATGGTTTGAGGCATGGTTCACGCATCTCGTTGGTTGATCGAGGGCAACGGATCCCTCATACGGGCCACGGATCTGGAGGCGGAAATTTGGCTGTAAAACGCAAGCACACCAGTCGATAAAGACAGCCGAAGCCAGCCCCCAAATTTAGCCGCGGTCGGCATAACCCAAAGATTCTTCATGGGCAACGCGTCTAGATGCGGCATTACACCCTTAAAGTGTGCATTTCTGCGGCATGTTTTGGTTTGCCGGGCTTACAGTTGTGAGAAACAGGTGCACGAAAAGGGAATTGACGAGCGCTGTCAGGTGCGAAACAGCAGCAGCCCGAGCAAGAGCAGGCCCAGCGCTGCCATGTTCCATTTGAGCAGCGACACAAAAAGACGCCAGGTGCGCAGATGCTCACCCATCTCCAGGGTGACAGGCCGTTCCGGATTCTCGTCGAGATCGTCCATGGCGAGACTCCTAACGCACCGGACCGCAGAAGACCGGAGCGAACTGCAAAGATCAATGGCGAAGCGCATAGGACAGGATCTGGCCTCAGCACGGCACCGGCTGCAATTATGTCGCGGCTTGGCTTGGCAAGCAAAACTTCCCCCAGTAAGGTTTCCCCTGGTCCAACGGGGGTGGGGATGCGCGCTAAGTTCTTGGCCAGCGTCTTTCTGGGCGGAATATTTCTATTGAATCAGGCCTCTGCAGCAGATCTCCCGTGGGCGGTCTCGCTCTATGTCGGGCCCTATTCACAAAAATATTTCGGCGCTGTCTTGCAGGATTTCAACTTACAGTCGCGCAACGTCGTTGTTGGCGTGGCGCTGGACCGCAAACTCATCCGCCTCGGCTACGACATCTATGTTGCGGGCGAATTGCAGGTAACCCAGACCTTTGCAGGCCATTCCGACACCACGGGCGCGGTGGAATTGGGTCTGGAGTTCGATAAGCTGTTTGGCTACGAGCGCACCAGTTTTGCGGTCTATACTGGCCCCTCTTACGCGCTCAATCCCGATTATTACTCGGTCGGTTACAAGCACCGGACCTATGCCTCCTCACGCACAAAGTTTCTCAACGCTGTCTCGCTCGAATTTGCGTCGGGGTTGCCCTTTTCGCAAAATTGGGACTGGACGGCACGGCTTTATCATCGCTCCGGCGTCTTTGGCCTTTATTCCATTGGGGATGATGACGGCTTGGCTGTGGGCTTAGGGCTGAAATACCACTTTTAGACAGATGCCAGCTCGCAAACCTTAATCCAGATCCGGCTCATCCGGCGAGCGTGACGGGTCGGAATGCTCCCAATCGGCCAAAACGGCGCGCAGAGCGGCAACCAAGGCCAACGGCTGATCCAGCATCATGTGATGTTGCGCTTGTGGAATCTCCACAACCGGCGCCGAGCGGCCCAGCAGATTGAACATGAATTCACCAATGGCAGGCGGCATCAAAATCGAGTGTTCGCCTCGGAAAATGGCGATTCGGCATTTGGTATCGCGCAATCGCGCAGCCATGTCGCCGATCGAGAAATTGCGCCAAATCTGGGGATCGAACTTCCAGGTGAAGCCGCTGCCGACCTGGCGCAAGGAATGGCGCGCGACGTAATCGAGCAGATAGAGATTCTCGCAGACCTGCGGCGGCAAGAGGCGAAAGCGCGCCAAAGCGGCAGCGATGTCGGGATAAATATTATGCGGCCGGAATGCCGGCGGGCCGGGGCGCGGGCGGTCAGGCGGATTGACCGGCGAATCGAGAATGATCGTCCCCGCCAACCGCTCGCCATAAAGAGCGCCAGCCAGAATGGTGACGAAGCCGCCGAAGCTGTGGCCGATGATGACCGGCGGCTCGTCAAGGGCAAGCATACCCGAATGCTCGCACACCGCTAGCACCTCAGAGGCAAAACACTCCATCGAGTACCCGGCGGGGCGCCATTCGCTGTCGCCCATGCCGGAGAGATCGATCGCCACCACGTGGTAGTCCCGCGACAGAAAGGGGGCGATGACACTCCACCAATAGGCATGGGCTGCATTGCCGTGCACCAGGAGCAAGCCGGGCTTGGAACGGTCGCCCCAGCGCAAATAATGGACGCGCGCCCCCTCCACCATGACATGCTCATGCTGGGGAACGACGGCGACCACCTCCCGGAACCACTGCGGCGCTTCGGGCGGGCGGCCAGCCAATGCGGCCAAAGGCGTCTCCAACTCGGGAAAATCGACCTTGCTGACGGTTTCGTCACTCATCCACAAAAGCTCGCATATAGAAGCCGTTATCTCAAGCCGCACGCGGCAAGCCGAATGTTCATCAGCCGGATCAATTGGGGCAAATTTACGATTGGTTTACCGTAGCGCTGCTGTGCCACGAAAAGACACATCTTAAACAGACCTTTACCCAGACCTGAGCACCATGGGCCCTAACACTCGAGGACTCGATGGCCCAGACCATACTCATTGTCGATGACGATCCCGTGCAGCGTCGGCTGCTGGAAGCAGCCATCAGCCGCTCCGGCATGACCGTCGTGACGGCTCCCGGTGGCGGGCCTGCGCTCGATCTCATCAACGGGCCCAAGGGCGAACAGATTGCGCTCGTTCTCCTCGACCTCATCATGCCCGATATTGATGGCCTCGAAGTACTGTCCAAAGTTCGCGTCAGCCATCCCGACCTGCCGGTCATCGTGCTCACGGCCAAAGGCGGCATCGATTCTGCCGTTGAAGCCATGCGGGCGGGTGCCAATGATTTTCTGGTCAAACCAGCCAGTCCCGAACGCATTGCAGTTTCGATCCGCAACCAGCTCAAGATCGGTACGCTGTCCGGCGAGATCACGCGGCTGAAGAAAAAGAGCGACAACCGGCTCTCTTTCGACGACCTGATCGCCAAATCCGATGAGATGAAGCAAGTGGCACGGCTGGGCGTGCGCGCGGCGCAATCCACCATTCCGATTTTGATCGAAGGCGAAAGCGGCGTCGGCAAAGAGCTGGTAGCACGCGCCATTCAGGGATCCTCCGATCGCTCCGGCAAACCCTTCGTGGCCGTCAACTGCGGTGCCATTCCGGAAAATCTGATCGAATCCATTCTGTTCGGGCATGAAAAAGGCTCGTTCACCGGCGCCAATGAACGCCATCTCGGCAAATTCCAGGAAGCCGATGGCGGCACTCTGTTCCTTGATGAAGTGGGCGAGTTGCGCCTCGATATGCAGGTGAAGATCCTGCGCGCCTTGCAGGAAGGCGAAGTCGATCCGGTCGGCGCCAAACGGCCGGTGAAGATCGATGCGCGCATCATTTCGGCAACCAATCGCGATCTGGCAGAGCTGACCAAAGATGGGCGCTTCCGCGAAGATCTGTTCTATCGCCTCAACGTCTTTCCGATTTTCGTGCCGCCCTTGCGCGAGCGCAAAGCCGATGTCCCAGCGCTGACCCGCCATTTCATCACCCGCTTCGCCATCGAAGAACACAAGCCAGTGGCTGGGCTGACGCCGGACGCCGCCGATCTGTTGGAACGCTATTCCTGGCCGGGCAATGTGCGCCAGCTGGAGAACACGATTTTCCGCGCTGTGGTGCTTTGTGATGGCGCCCAACTCGACACTTGCGATTTTCCGCAAATTGCCTCTGCCATGGGCGTGGAAAACCGCCCACGCCGCGCCAGCACGGTGGCGGATGCGCAAGCCATGCAAGCGGGCAATTTTGCGCCCGCTTTGCCAAGCTCGCCCTACGCCATGTCGCTGGTCGATGGCGCCGGGCATATGCGCAAGATGGACGAGATGGAATCCGACATCATCCGCACCGCGATCTCGCGCTATGACGGGCATATGTCCGAAGTGGCGCGGCGGCTGGGGATCGGCCGCTCGACCCTGTACCGCAAGTTGAAGGAATTCGGCTTGGAAGAGGGCTTGCCCGCCGATCAGGAGCCGCCGCAGCAAGCAACTGGCTGAGCAATCGCGGCATTGTGTACCGTGGCGGCGGGCACCGGCGCTAATCTTCCCCCCGGAAACGGCGCTTCGGGGGAGGCTATGAGACAGGTCTTTTTCGCGATTATTGCTTTGCTGGCGTCGGTGGGGGCTCACGCTGCGAACGAGCAGGTGATTGCCGTCTGGAATGGCGTGGCGCCGGGATCGGAAAACTGGGCGTACACGGAAGAAAATAACATCTCCGAGCGCGATAAGACGCTCAATTTCCGCAACATCGTGACGCCGACCATCACCGTCTATCGCGCGATCAAGCCGAACGGCACCGGCATGCTCGTCATTCCGGGCGGCGGCTTCGTCAATCTCGGCTATGGCTGGGAAGGTGAGCGCGTCGCCCAATGGCTGAATGGCCTCGGCGTCACGGCCTTCGTGCTCAAATACCGCTTGGCAAAAACCGGCGACGACGACGCGCATGACCCGGTCAAGCAGAACGCCCGCATCAATGCCGTCATTCCAATGGCCGTGGCGGATGCCAAACAGGCCCTGCACGTCGTAAAGACCCGCGCCACCGAATGGGGCCTGACCTCGGGCCGCATCGGCGTTATCGGCTTTTCGGCGGGCGGTTATCTGACCTGGAATACAGGCCTGCAAAGTGATCCAGCAGGACGCCCCGATTTCGTCGTTCCGGTCTATGCCGGGGCGCCCCAGCCCTTCACGGTCCCGTCAGGAGCGCCGCCCGCTTTCCTGGTGCTGGCCGATGACGACCGCTACGGCACCGATGGTTCCTTGCGAATCTACAAGGCCTGGCATGATGCGCATGTGCCCGTGGAGATGCACATCTACGCCAAGGGCAATCACGCCTTTGCTCTGGGCAAATCCGGCATCCCGACAGATAGCTGGCCGGAACGGCTGAAAGAATGGATGGCGATGATGGGCTTTTTGCCCGCAGACGCTGGTCCTACCGCATCCCGAGCGCGCTGAGGTAAAGGTCCAGCATGGCTTCGGCTTCTTGGAAGTCGGCCTTGTCCAGTTTGCGCAAGCGGATCACCTGACGCAGGGTTTTGACGTCGAAGCCTTCGCCTTTGGCTTCGGCGTAGACTTCTTTGATGTCATCCGCGAGGGCCTTCTTTTCCTCTTCGAGACGCTCTACGCGCTCGACGAACCCACGCAGACGATCTTTCGCGAAGCTGGCTTTGACCATGACGGGCCTCAAAAACTCAGGGGGCGCGGAACCTAGCCCCCACCTCCCCCGGGCGCAATGTGAAACCGCCGACTAATTGTGGGTCGTTTGGTCCAGGGCGTCAGATCCCATATCGCTGAGGGCTTGTTCCAGGATCGGGGCGAGGCGGGCGGCCAAAGCCCCAGCCGCCGTGGGCGCCGCGATCAAATCCTGGCGGATCTCAATCAGGACATGGGGCAAGCCTAGCTGGGTACCGTGGCGGTTCAGGGTGTCGTTTTCGAGGGCGCCATTGTATGGCTCGTTGTCGCCGGTGATGAAGCCCGCCTCGGACAGACGCTTGATCAAAGGCTGGGCTAGGCGCCCATCGCGGTCCCACAAGATGCCGAGTTCCCAGGGCCGCGGGCAGCCCTTCCAGACAGGTGTGAAGCTATGGATCGATAACAGAACAGGCAGCATGCCTGTTTTGCGCACAGCGGCGATCTCTGCCGCGATGGCCGCGTGATAGGGCGCGTGATAGGCCGCGATCCGGCGGGCAATCTCTTCGGGGCCAATATCGCGGTTGCCGGGAATAAGGCTGCCATCCGACAGTTGCATCACCAGGGTGGGATCGTCTTCACCGCGGTTGAGATCGATCAGTAGCCGCGACCAGCTGGCAAGAAAGGCCACAGCGGCGAAACGAGCGGCCAAAGCGCGCACAATCTCGGCGGCACCGATGTCGTAGGCGATATGGGTTGCCAACAATCGGGCGGGCAATCCCAAGCTGCCATAACCCTCCGGTAACTCCGGAGAGGCATGATCACAGAGGAAAATCAGCCCGGATTGAGCTTGGGCTGGGCGGATGGCGACAAAAGGTGTGGCTGTCATCAAGCCGTAATCATTGGCATAATGGGCCCCCACCGCAAGACTGAAACAGAGGAGCGTTGACGCCGCCCCCCGTTTGCGCGACATCCTGACAACGCTATGCGCCTCGTAATTGCCCTGATTCTCGTCTCTACGGTGTCTGCTCGCGCGGACTTTGTTCTATGCAACAAAGCCAACGTGGCGGCCAAGGTCGCTCTTGGGCAGTACAATGGTATTTCTTGGGAAAGCCGAGGCTGGTGGACAATTCCGTCGCGAAAGTGCGAGACGCTCAAGCCCGGACGACTCACGGCTCGTTACTATTACCTATATGCAACAGACGGAGAGTCGGGCACGTGGAACGGAGGTACCTATTTTTGCACCTCCCCCCAGCAGGACTTCACAATCGCCGGGCGGGGTAGCTGCGCGGCACGAGGATTTGACCGCAAAGGTTTCTTTGCCGTCGATACGGGCAACAGCCCAAATTGGAAGCAATCACTGTCGAATTAGGACGCGGAACACGATTCATGAGGCGCAGACGTAAAACGAAAATTCTGGCGACACTTGGTCCAGCCAGCTCGACCCCCGAACGCATCAGGGCGCTTTTCGAAGCGGGCGCCGACGTGTTCCGCATCAACATGAGCCATACGCCCCATGCGCAGCTTGCGGAATACTACCGCATGCTCCGCGATCTGGAAGAAATGGTCGGCCGTCCGATCGGCATTCTCGCCGATTTGCAGGGCCCCAAGATCCGTCTGGGCACGCTGCCTGGCGGTCAGCGCGAAGTGCATCGGGGCGACAAGCTCCATCTCGTGCTGAAGTCTGCGGTGGAAAGCGGTGACGACATTCCCGTTCCGCATCCGGAAATTTTCGCGGCCATTCAGCCGGGCGAAAACATCCTGGTGGATGACGGCAAGATCCGCCTGACCATCGTCGATGTCGATAAGAATTCGGCCATTGCCGAAGTGCAAAATGACGGTTGGCTGAAGAACAAGAAGGGCGTCAATCTGCCCGATACGGTTCTGCCGATCCCGGCGATGACGCCGAAGGATCGCAGCGATCTCGATGCGGCACTCGCCGTAGGCGTGGATTGGATCGCGCTCAGCTTCGTGCAGCGCCCGGACGATGTTGCCGACCTCAAGAAGATCGTCAATGGTCGCGCCGGTTGCCTTGCCAAAATCGAAAAGCCGCGTGCCATTGAATGGCTGCCGGAAATTCTCGATGTCTCCGATGCGCTGATGGTGGCGCGCGGCGATCTCGGTGTCGAATTGCCGATGCAGGAAGTGCCTGGTAAGCAGAAGTACATCACCAAGCTCGCCCGCAAGGCAGGTAAACCCGTGGTGGTGGCGACCCAGATGCTGGAATCGATGATCACTGCGCCGGTTCCGACCCGCGCCGAAGTCACCGACGTTGCCAACGCCGTTTATGATGGCGCCGACGCAGTGATGCTCTCGGCCGAGTCTGCTGCTGGTCAGTATCCGATCGAAGCCGTCTCGATGATGGACAAGATCTGCTCGACCGTTGAAGGCGATCCGCAATACCTCACCTTCATGGAAAGCCAGCGTAACGAGCCGGAATCGACGACGCCGGACGCGATCATGGCCGCCGTGCATGAGATCACCCAGACCATCCAGGCCCGTGCCATCGTCTGTTGGACCAATTCCGGTTCGACAGCGCTGCGCGCCTCCCGCGAGCGCTCTGATGCTCCCATCATTGCACTGACGCCGAAGATCGAAGTCTCCCGGCGCCTGTCCCTCGTCTGGGGTCTGCATTGCATCTACACCGAAGATGCGCAGGATCTTGACGATATGGTCGAGCGCGCGACGCGCTTTGCCTATCTGGAAGGCTTCGCCAAGCCAGGCGAGCGCATCGTGGTGACAGCGGGCGTGCCGCTGCGCACCTCCGGCGCCACCAACATGCTGCGCGTCGCCTTCGTCGGGCCGCAGAAGTAAATTTCGCAATTTGCGAATAGCGAAAAGGGCGTGGTGTTCAGCACCGCGCCCTTTTTGTTTAAACAAAAGCCTCGGAGTCGCCGAATAAATCCACTTATGGTGGCAAATACCCTACTATGGCACCTTCGCTTTTCGACCTAAGCGATGGGCCAGCAACGACGACGCGCCAATGACGGACGTAACGACCAAGTCAGCTTCCGGCGACGATGCTCATAGCCGATCGATCAGCCGCCAGCCGCCGCTAATTGTGACATTCAAAGATGGCGCACGCATACTGCGCTATCTCCCACAGGGTAAGATCACGCAACGCGTTGTGCTCTTCGCCAGAGTGAATTCCGCGGCGGATGACCCCTTTCTTTTGCGCCTCATCGACCACTTCACAAAGCACGAAATCGGCTTTGATCTCTTTGAAAGTCCTCTCGAAAGAGCCTTCGGGCCGCTCATGCGCCAACCACACTTTCTCCGCTTGCCGTACCTCTTACGGGTCATTGCGAAGGCGGTGGTGGTCGCAACAAACCCGTGGCTCTGGAAAGCGTTGCCCCCGCGACTTCAGGGGCAGTTACGCTATGCGAAGTTTCGCGTGGACAGTTTTGTGGCTGCGCTTCAGCAGCTGGACCCCAGACCCTCCATCGCCATCGGACGCTCGGCCGGGGCCATAGCCATTACGCGCAATGCCCAAGCCCTCGGTCTAAAGGCGCTGGTCTGTATCGGGTATCCGTTTCGCCATCCGGAATCGGACGATGAGCCGTCACGCTATGCCCATCTGGCTACACTACAGACGCCTTGCCTTATTATTCAGGGGGCGCGCGACCCTTACGGCGATAGTGTCTCCGCGCGGCGCTATGCGCTTTCCGCCACGACGTCGCTGAGTTTTATCGACGGCGACCACAACAGCGCTTATTCCGATGAGACGCTACGGATTCTGTTGGATCGTGTAACTGCCTTTATTCACAGCTATTGATCCGCCGGCCCAACATTTACTGGGTTTCTTAGCAGCGGGGCGCCAGCGCGCGAGTCAGATAGCGAACCACCTTCTCGGGCGGTATCCCAGCCTGCCCGGCTTCAGCGAATCCGAGCTTGGCGTGGAATGCGTCCGAGGCCAAATTGGGCGGCTGCAGGTTCACCTCGCAGCAAACCAGGGCGTGCCCCGCCGCAGCAGCTTGGGCGAATAAAGACGCATAGAGCGCGCCTGCTAGGCCTTGCCCGCGGGCCTTTTGCGCCACAACGATGCGGTCGATATAGACGAAATTGTCGTAGCGAGCGCGAAACCACTGATAATTACTGCCGTCATAAGCGGCTCTCTGATCGAAGGCCAACAGGAGCAGGGAATGCTCGGCATTGCTCCAGGCCGCCCAAGCCGCGCTGATGAGCTGCTGAAAGCGCGCCATCGTCAGCAGGGACAATTCCGTCGCATGGGCGTTGTTGAGCGCGAGCAGATCCTCGAGCGCGGCGGTTGACAGGGCTTTGAGGTCGCGAATAGCGGGCGCGCAGGAATTCATCGGCGGGGTCTAGCATTATAATGGTGTCGCAGCACGCCCCGGCCTAAATCCCCTGCCCCTCAACATTGCGCGACAAAGCGTCGATGTGGTGCTGCAGGCCTTCGAACTGAGGGTCGAGGGCAATAGCACGGCGGTACATGGCCAGCGCGCCCGCCTTGTCGCCGTAATCTTCCAGCATCTCAGCCAGCTGGGCCATAGCCTGGAAATGGCGCGGATTAAGCTCCACGGCCTTCTGCAGGGAAATCATGGCGGCGCCGTCTTCCCCGCCCTCGGACTGCATCAGCCCGCGGCGGTGCCAAGCTTCGGCATAGCGTGGTGCGATGGCGATGATGCTGTCGTAAAGCTTGCGAGCGACGTCTTTGTTGCCCACAGCCAAGGCCGCCCCGGCCCGGGTCATCAATAGATCGATGCTGGGACTGTCCGAATGCAGGAAGCTGCCCAGAATCTGGGCCTCGAGCGGTTTGGCGTCTTCAGCCGTCTCCGCCGTTTTCAATTGTGCAAACAGCTTATCCACAGGCGAAGGTTCTGCCGCAGCGGAAGCTGCGCAGCAGACCAAAAGCGTGAGGAAAACCAGTATCCGCATGGGGGGCAAGGCTAGCGCAATGCCTGGGCGGCCAGAAGAAAAATCAGTCTAGAGTGATCTCCAGATGAGTCCGATTTAACCTTGGCGCGCCTTGAAGCGGGGGTTCTTCTTGTTGATGACATAGGTGCGGCCGCGCCGACGGATCACGCGACAGTCCTTGTCGCGCTTCTTAAGCGAGCGGAGCGAGTTGCGGACTTTCATGGCACGCCTTTTGTAATTCGAACGATTGCGAGCCAAACCGATACGCAGCTCGTCCCGCCAAGGAGGCGCGGTTCTAGTCGGCAGCGATTAGGGTGTCAACTGTGGGGATTCCGTCGCAAATCCGCGCCGCGGAGATGCTAGGAATGAGTCCCAATGAGTCCGGGGGAGGCGCGAGAAAAGTGCGCGGAATTGTTCTGTTTTTGGCCTATCTGCTGTCGCTGCTGTTAATTGCGGTGGCCTATGGGGCGCAAGGGGCCACACCCCCGATACCAACCCCCTCCCCGCTCGCCGAGGATGCCGCTTTTGCGGCCTTTCTCAAGGATTTCCGGGCAGAAGCCCTGAATGCCGGGATCAAGGCGGAGACATATGACGCGGCCACCAGCGGCATAGTGCGCAACCAGCGTGTGGCCGATCACAATCTGAATCAGCCCGAATTCGTCAAGCCGATCTGGGAGTATCTCGACAGCGCGGTTTCGCCCCGTCGAGTGGCCGACGGCCGGACAGTGATGATCGCCAACACGGAGATTCTGGCACAGGTCTCCGCCAAATATGGCACTCCGGGCGAGATTCTTGTCTCGATTTGGGGCAATGAATCCGATTATGGCCGCGGCGGGGGCGGCTATAAGATGATCGAGGCGCTGGCGACACTGGCCTATTCCGGCCCGCGCAGCGATTACGCGAGGCCGCAGCTGATAGCCGCGCTCAAAATGATCGAGCGCGAGCATTATGACCCGGCCAGCATGACGAGCTCCTGGGCGGGGGCTTTCGGTCAGACCCAATTCGTACCCACGACCTTCCTGGCCCAAGCCGTAGACGGCGATGGCGATGGCAAGATCGACCTGTGGCACGATGTGCCCGACGCGCTGGCCTCCACCGCCAATGTGCTGGCCATGGCGGGCTGGGCGAAGGATAAGCCTTGGGGCTATGAAGTCGCGCTGCCGTCAGGCTTTGCCTATGACGACGCCGATCTCGACCTCACCAAATCCGTCGCCACCTGGAAAAAGGCCGGAGTGAAGACCGCCGCCGGAAACGAATTGCCCGCTTCGGGCGATCCGGCGTCGATCTTTCTTCCGGCAGGCGCGCAAGGCCCGGCCTTCCTCGTCTTCGCCAATTTCAAAACGATCCTCCGTTACAACAACGCCGCGTCTTACGCGCTCGCCGTGTGCCTGCTTGGCGATCAACTGAAAGGCGCGAGCCCGGTGCTGGCGGCTTGGCCCCGCAGCCTCAAACCCCTCAGCCGCGACGAGCGGCTGGCCTTACAGGATTCCCTGGTGCAGCTCGGCTTTGACATTGGCAAGGTGGACGGGCTGATCGGCGCCAAATCGCGCGCCGCAGTGCGGGCCTGGCAAAAAGCCCATGCCGTGCCCGCCGATGGCTATGCCACGCTGGAGATCGCAAGCCGCATCGCCCTGGACGCGCGGGTCAAACTCGCGGTGCCGTGATAACACTAGGGACGTGATCGCTGCTCTTTAGGTTCCACCGTCGTGACCGGGCTTGACCCGGTCATCCATGTCTCCGTCTGTACAAGTGTTCCCACTAGATGGCCGGGTCGGAGCCCGGCCATGACGATGACAGGAAAGATTCACCGCAGAAGCTCATGCGTGAATGGCACGCTTGCGCCGCTAACTCCTCTCTGGAAAAAGAGGGGATGGGTGATCCTTTTCAGCTTCTGGGTTTGTTCGTGCTGGCGTTGGTCGCGGGCACGATTGACGCAATGGCGGGTGGCGGCGGACTTTTGACAGTGCCCGGCCTGATGGCGACAGGCATTGCTCCGATCTCGGCCTTGGCCACCAACAAGATGTCGGCGATTTTCTCGCCGCTCAGCGCCACGTTTCATTTCTGGCGCAGCGGTCGGATTAATATTCGCAAGCTGTGGTTACCAGCGCTGCTGGCCTTGATTGGTGCCGCGTGCGGCGCGGCAAGCCTCTCCTTCATCGATCCCAGTGTGCTGAAGAAACTGGTGCCCTTTTTGCTGATCGCGATCTGCGGCTGGTTGCTGCTCAGCGAGGATCTTGGCAAAGCGCCCGGTAAGCCGCGTTTCTCTTTCGCCCTGATCAGCGTGACCCTGATACCGATCGTGGCGGCCTATGACGGCTTTTTCGGGCCCGGCACAGGCACATTCTTCGCGCTGGGCATGGTGGGGCTAGCGGGCTTCTCGTTGGATCAGGCGACCATCGAGGCCAAGCTCTACAATCTGATGAGCAACCTTGGCGCGCTGCTGTTCTTCCTGGTCAAAGGCCATATCGTCTGGCCGTTTGCGATCGTCATGGCTTGCGGCATGGTGGCGGGCGGATCGATTGGCGCGCGACTGGTCATCCGTCACGGCACCAGCCTGATCAAACCACTGCTGATCGTGATGAGTTTGGCGATGAGCCTGCGCCTGCTCTGGCAGAACGGCACGCTGGCACAGTGGTGGGCGGTGCTGGCGGGACATTGACTCCCACCAGCCTCAACCAGATTACTTCGTAGGCGGAATAAGCGCGCCCAGGATCGGTTTGACCCAGCCGGGCTTGGAGAAGTCGTAGAGCAGAAAATCGGAATCGAACTGCCAGTAAGCCCAGGCAAAGCCGTACTTCTCGGCATTGCGTGCGACAGCGGCCGTCCATTGGGCACGGCTTTCCATTGGGCCTTTGTCATAGGCGCCAAACTCACCAAGGAAGATCGGGCGGTTGTTGGCATCGCTCCAAGTCTTGGCGACATAGAGCTCCTCCTCCATCACTTGACGTTCCGACTCGGTACCCCAGGTCACGCCGAGGTCCGTGTTCACCGGGTCCCAAGCGGCCCCCTGATGGGTGAAAGGCCGCGGCAAATAGTAGTGGAGCACCGCGATGAGGTGGCGATCCTCTTCCGGTAGCTTCAGCCAAGGCAGACCTTCCAGATTGTTCCAGTAGGGCCCGCCGATCAGGACATTGCGGGTTGGATTGGTCTGACGCACAACGGCGAGAAATTCCCGCGACAAGACCTGCCAAACTTGTGGTGTGATGGCGCCGTTCGGCTCGTTGAGAAGCTCGAACAGAACCTTATTGGGCGCGTCTTTGAAATGCGGAGCCAGTTGGCCCCACACCGCCTTGACCTTGGTGCGGCAGCCTTCGGCCGATTTGGCACAGAGTTCGTAATCATGCTCGTCGAGCACCACGGTAAGGCCCTGCTCCAGCGCCGCATTCACCATCGTGTCGAGCGTCTTTAACCACACCGGATCGAGTTTATTATTGGCATCCAGACGCGCAAAGGTCTGCAGCACGATGCGCACGTTGGAAAATCCGGCGTCGTGAATCGTCTTGAACATCGCTGGCGTGAAACGGCCCTTAGCAGGATCGCTCCACACCGGATCGTAACCGAGCACGTTGACGCCACGCCCCATCTCAGCGGTCTGCGCAAAGGGGTCGATGGGGACAAAAGCCGCTCCGGCTTTCGGCGCGGCTAGGCCGGCCGAAAACAGGAACAGAAAGGCGCCGGTTGCTGCGAGAATTTTTGAGAGTTTCATCCGACGCCTCCCGATCAGTTTTTGGTTTGTGGTGGAATTAGTGCGTCGAGGATCGGCTTCACCCAGCCAGATTTGGCGAAATCGTAGAGCACAAAATCGGGATCAAGCTGCCAATAGGCCCAAGAGAAGCCACGGGCTTCAGCGGCACGGGCGATAGCACCGTCCCAGGTGGCACGGTCGGCCATCGCCGCTTTGTCATAAGCGCCAAATTCGTTGAGGTAGATCGGGCGATTGTTCGCCACCGACCACGCCTTGATGACATCAAACTCCTTGTTGAGAAGCGCGTAGTCGGCCGCCGAGCCCCAGCTGACGCCGAGCTTGTTGGTATAGGCCGGAACCCAGGCAGCGCCCTGATGGGTGAATTCCATTGGATGGTAATAGTGGACGACCACGATGATGTGCTGATCGTCCTTGGGCAGTTCCAGATAAGGCAATTGCTCAAGACCGTTCCAGGCACCGGGTCCAATCACGATATTGCGCGTCGGGTTGGAAGCGCGGATGATCGCAAGCTCTTCCTTCAACTGTGCATTCCACAGCGGTACAGTCATCTCCCCATGCGGTTCGTTCAAGATCTCAAACAAAACGCGATTGGGCGCATCCTTAAAGTGCGGCGCGACCTGGGTCCAGAACGCCTTCAGCTTGGTGCGGCAGGTGTCGATGTCCTTGCCGCAGAGCTCGTAATCGTGCTCGTCAAGAGTAACGGTGAGGCCTTGGTCAAGCGCGGCTTTGACCATCACATCCAGCGTGGCCAACCATTTGGGATCGAGCTTGCCGCTGGCGTCGATGAAATCGAAAGACTGCATCACGAGGCGGATGTTGGAAAAGCCCGCCTGCCGAATGATGCGGAAATGGTCGGTGGTAAAACGCGCCTTGAAGGCATCTTTCCACAACGGATCGTAGCCCAACACATTCACACCGCGCGCCATGGCCGTATTCTGGGTCGCAGCATCGATCGGGGTGAAAGCCTCGCCGAAAGTGGGAGTGGGCGGCGCCACAGCCGTTGGCGCGGTTTGACAACCTGCCAGTCCGAGCAAAACGCCGGCAACGGCCACGCCTCGAAACATTGCGGAAACACGGTGCATGAATTCCTCCCTGTGGCGGCGGTGTTCCGCCTTCCAGCCCATCGTGTGACAGCGCTTACTCAGCGTCAAGTCACAAGCTGGAGAGGGTTCGGCCGGCAGTCTATTTCTCGCGTGTGAAACGCACTTGGGAGGTGTCACTGCGGCCCTCGGAATCAACCACGGTGATGCGGGCATTGCCCTCGCCTTGTGGTAGATAAAGAGCAGGCTGGAAGCGATCATAGCTGCCAATCAAAAGCCCATTCACGAGCCAGGTGAGTGGGGCTTTACCGCCATCGGCTTTGAGCAAAATGGTCTTGTCGGCGTCTTTCAGCCCTGGCAGCGGGATCACTGTGCCATTGGGCGGATAAGCGATGGCCGGTGGCGGCACGGTGGCGGCACGGGCCATCTCTAGCGCTGTGGCTCGGGTGAAGACACGCAACGACGGCGGCAGCGCGTCGGTGGTCTCGACCAAGATGGCGCCTGTCGGTATCGGCGGCGCCGGTTCTTTATCGGCAGGCAGCAGCCCGAAGACTTTGAGCAGCACCGGGGCCGCTGAATCCACGCCAACATGACCGGGACGCGAAGAACCATCGGCGCGGCCGACCCACACACCCACGGTATAATCATTGGAAAAGCCGACGCTCCACGCATCACGGAAACCGGCGGAGGTCCCCGTCTTGAAGGCGATGCTGCGGCCGCGGTTCAATCCCTCACCCATCGCCCAGCCTTCCGGCAGTGAAACGCCGACCAAAATCTGCCGCAGGTAATAAGCGGCGACGGGACCAAAGAGACGATGGCTGGGCGCATCGGGCGCCCCTTGCACGAGACGTAGACCACGGGCCTCACCGCCATTGGCGATGCCCGCGTAGAGCATGGTGATATCGAGCGGCGAGATGCCAAGGCCGCCAAGGGCAAAGGCGGCATTAGGCGCGGTATCAACGGTGGGAAAGGCCAGATGGGCTCCGGCATTTTGCAGCACCAGCGTGAAGGCCAGCGGCCCTACCTTTTCCAGCACCGCCACCGCAGGCACGTTGAGCGACATGCGCAAGGCATCCCGCGCGGTCACTTCGCCTTTGAAATCGCCGGAAAAATCGCGCGGTGCGAAATCGCCGAAATTCATTGGCGCATCGTCCATCATGGTGGAGGGATGCAAGATGAGATCGTCGAAGGCGAGGCCATAGATAAAGGGCTTCAAAGCCGAGCCGGGCGAACGCGGCCGACGCGCCAGATCGATCTGTCCCGCCTTACCCCAATAATTGGTACCGCCGAGATACGCCACCACGTTGCGCGTTTTGTTTTCCACCACGACGATGGCCATGGTGGCGCCATCGCCAGTGTAGCGCACTTCCTGGGCTGCAAGTTGTTCCACCGCAGTCTGAATATCGCCATCCAGTGTGGTGACGATGCGGCTCTGCGGGTGGCTGCGCGCGAGTTTCTCGCTTAAGTGTGGTGCGATCAGCGGCATGGTTTGGCGGGCGAAAGGCACACCTTCACGCCGTGCCAGGGCGGCATCGGACGCCGTTACAACGCCTTCCTGCACCATGCGCGTGAGAACCTTGTCCCGGCCTTTCAGCGCCGCAATGGCGTGGCGATCGGGGCGTTGTTTGACCGGCGATTGCGGCAGCGCCACCAGCAGCGCGGCTTGGGCCAGATCAATCTGATTGGCAGGCTTGCCGAAATAGGAGAGCGAAGCCGCTTTGACGCCTTCCAGATTGCCGCCAAAGGGCGCCAACGTCAGATAGAAGGAGAGGATTTCGTCTTTGGAATAACGCTCCTCCAACTGCACGGCGCGCATCATCTGAAACAATTTTGTCAGAACGCTGCGGCGCTTGGGTGGCTCCAAGAGACGCGCAACCTGCATGGTCAACGTCGAGCCGCCCGACACCACATGGCCGGCGCTCACCCATTGCAACGCCGCGCGCGCCATCGAACCCGGATCGATACCCGCATGAGTGTCGAAATGCTTATCCTCATAGGCTTTCAGGATGGCGAGGTAGCGCGGCGAGACCTCGCGTACCTCAGTGCGCATGCGCCAATAACCGTCGCGGGTGAGGAAGGCCCGCAGCAGCACGCCGTTCTTATCCACGACTTCCGGCGAGGCATGAGCGATTTTGGCAAGATCCGGCGGGTTGGCGACATCGGCAGCCGCTAGGCCCGCGACAAGGCCAAGCGCACCGAATAATGCCATCCGTCCTTCACGCATGCTGTCACTTAGACCGGGCGAAATAGACGATCACAAAACCACCGAGCACCGCAACGAAAACTGCGCCAATGACAAAGGGAACGGACTCCGATACCACACCCCAGAAGAAATGCGCGATCCCAACCAGCGCCGCGACGAGCAGCCAGAACACCGCCCCAAGCCGGAAAAATCGCGCACTTCCATTCTGTTTATCCGCCATCCATGCCCTTGATCCGTTACGGCTTAATCGTCACCGTAGCCATTGCCGTGCGCGCCATCACGCCCGGTGCATACATATCTTCGGCGATAGCCGCTGGCGCCACAAAGCTACCGATGCCAACCGCCCGCACCACATAAGCGGCCCGGAAACTGGGTTGCACCTCCAGTCCCTTTTTATCGCCATAGCTATAACGCGAACCGAGCGTAAAGGCTGCCACGAAACGGTCGTCGCGTTTGTCGGCCAGCGACAGTTCCGTGAGCGTGCCATTGAGATTGTAGGGCTTGCCCTCGTCGCCTTTCAGCACTTGTTCGATCTCAAAGCCCGCGGGCAGAAGATCAATCAGCCCCACTTGCCGCGCATAGTTGTTGGGCAAGCGCCCCGTCAGCTCGATCACCAAGCGATCATTCTGATGGATGTTGGCAA
>JARLIR010000104.1 GCA_031291635.1 Rhizomicrobium sp.
AAATTGGTGCCGAGCGGTAGCGACAACTCGCGATGCTCCCACACTTTGCGGCCGACATCGACCGGCCAGGGCGCATAATCGAGGCTGAAACGGGCTTCCTGCGGCCCCGGATTGATAATCTTGAAAGACTTGTAGTTGCGCGACACCCACAGCTTGTTGTCAAACCAGATGCCGAGCCCGCCATCACCCCGCGCAGTACCGACATCGTAGAAATCGAGACCCTCGCCATGGAAATCATGCTGATGGCCGGTGGCGAGCTGGCGCTCCATGAAAGGATAGCGCACACGCTTGCCCCAAATGTCGATGCCGGAACCGGACGGCGGCTCGGCCGCTTGTAACGCTGGTCCGTAAAGCCGATGGGCAACGCGATCGTTTTCCCACAAGATGTCGTCATAGCGATAGGGCGCGTAACGCACGATGGCAGCGGGTTTCTGTTCGGCGGCGGGCGGCGGGGTGAGCGGCAAGGTCATCTGCGGCAACGGCGTATCCGCGGCGTTCGCGGCGCTGGCAAAAAAGAAAAACGCAGCGATGGCGCGAAGCTGGCGCATGAAAATCTCCCCTGATCCCAGCAAACATAGCGGGCAAACGGGGACATGCCTATTGCTCACCGCCGCGATGAATCGCGCCGATTTCAGCCATCGAGATAGGCGACGTGATAGATCTGCCAGGCGATCTCGGCGACGCGCTCATTTTCGATCTTCAGATAGATGTGGCCCTTGAGGCCTAACGCCACCGGCTGAAACGCCAGAAAGCGGTCGCTTTGCTGACAGCCGCGCAAGGTGGTTCCAGCGCAGGCCACGACGCCTTCATAACCATAGCCTTCGGCGATCAGGACTTGTCGCGCCACGCTCGTGGGTTGGCCGACAGTTGCGCCGAATTGTTGCCCGCTGGTCAGTGTACCGGCCTGCGCCACGTCAGCGCCGGCAGCGCTCGAACAGGCGGCGAGCCCAGCCGCTAATGCCAGAAGTAGCAGGCGTCCCTTTGGTGTTTGTTCCACGGACCGCATCCCCCAATTTGTTTGTGCCACCACCGGCTTTGAGCAAGTGTCTCGCAATGGCACGTCGCTGGATAGGGGGTGTGGGACGCGCAGCAAAGCTTATAAATTTTATGGTTATTTGCTGGCCTTTTGGCCATCGGCCAATCGCGTGATGGTCCCGCGTATAATTGTAGAGGGCCACAACGAGATTGTCCGTCGCTAGCCTGTGGGCAGCCAGCGTTCGGGCGCCGCGCCGCGAGAGCGGGGTGGCCCATTGTAACGGGCCATGACAAGTGGGGCATGATACCCAAAAGCGATAGCCCCGCCCTCGATGGCAGCAGATCACGACCAGGGTGCGTCGAGGGGGCGACCGTTCGTCCCGCTGGTCGAGGAACCACGCTCTGCC
>JARLIR010000105.1 GCA_031291635.1 Rhizomicrobium sp.
CGACACGGCGTTGTTGCCTGTCATCCCGCCATAATTCATCTGGTAGGAGGCGTTGGCCTGTAACGCCACCGAATCGCCGAAGAACTCGGTCTTATAGCCAAGCTCGATGTCGGTTTCCGGCGTCATATTGACGATTTTGTCGTGACCGAAGAATTGCAGCTCGTTGCCGTTGGTGCTGGAGAAATTCGAGAAATTCGGCGCCGGACGGGCAAAAGAGACTCCGATGGCGTCGTTTTTGCTGAACAGCCCATGCTTGGCCACGGCAACGCCATAAGCCTCGGTCCGGACGCTGGCGTCTGGGGTCACCGCACCAGGGCGCAATTCGAGCTGCGTGAGCCCTTCGCTGTAGCTGGCAGTGGTCACCCAGCCGCCGCCAAAGCCGACATGGGCACTGACGCCCAAAGCCGAGGTCGTGTGGGCGCCAAAGCTGGGCAGCCCGATAACACGCTCGCTGCCGTGTGAGGCTGTCAGGCTAACCCCGCCCCAGCGGGCGAAATCCCAACTCATGCCGGCAACCAGCGAACGGGTGCTGCGCGTGTCGTAAGGCAGCCTGCCGCCCATCGCGGCAACAGCCAGCCGCGCATCCATCAAATAGCGGTTGAGACCGGGCGAGGACGAGGCCTGCCCCATCGAAAAGCTCAAACCATCCGCCAAATTGCTGGTGAATCCGAGATAACTGCCGCCATTCGACAAGGAGGTGTAGGTCGAACCATAAGCCAGCGAGCGGTAGAACAAGCCGTCAAACGAAGTGGGCGCATAGCGCTCTAGCATCCGGCCGACATCGACGTTGAAACCGCTATCCAGCGTCAGCCCCTCTGCGAGCGGAAAGGTTCCTGACACCTCCTCGAGAGGATTGCGCAACATTTCCTGCTGAACGGCACCGAGGCTAGAGCCAACATCCGTTACCAAGACGGGGGTCTCGAAGGCGTCGGCGATTCGCGCTTCCGGAGCCGAAAGGCCAACCACCGGCGACGCCGCGGCGGCCGTCAGACTGACGACAACGCCCGCAACAGCCCAAAGCCCGCGGAAAAATGACCTGCCCCTCATAACTCTAAGCGACGAACGCTCTCCTCTGATAGCTCCGCAATTTAGCAGATGGTGCGCATGCCTCTCAAAGGATTCCTTGGTTTTTCCGTGACTTCGCGGCAACAAAGGGCGATTCTTTTGACTCCGAGGCGGCCCTCGTTAATCAACATATAGTTAACGAACGTTGTCCCCAAACAGGTCTTTGTGGGCAGTGCCAGCACTGCCAAAGCAGAGAAAATTGGCCCATAGGTGGCGTGTCAAAGATGAACCGGCACAGACGCTCATCCGTCTTTATAGTTAATGGCACTCTTACTGGCGCGCTGCCTGGCCGCTGCCGTCAGTTGTCCCCAAACGAATGCGACAAGCGGCATTTCCTAGGTTGCCCTCGGCACCGCCCCGGGCCACCATCTACCAGTCAGCAATCGCGTCGGCATCAACCGGCCCGTGATAATGCACACGGGTCGCATCGGCTGTGCGTTTTAACGGTAAGGGCACAGTTTTCCGTCGCCCTTCAATATGTGAAGTGGACTTGTCTGCGCGTTTGTTTGTACCTTCAACCCGAGTGGGGGCCTGGGTGACGATCACGAAACCGACGCTGACAACAAAAAAAGCGGCCCTTGTGGTGTGCGTATTTTTGGGGGCCTGTGTCCCCTTGCTGAGCGGCTGTGCCTCCTCCGCCCCCCCTGGCGAATATGATCCCTTCGAGCCGGTGAATCGCGAAGTCTTCGCATTCAATCACGCCCTCGACAAAAACGCCGCTTTGCCAGCGGCCACGTTTTACAAGAACGCCCTGCCGGAAGACGTCCGCACCGGCGTGCACAATTTCATGTCCAATCTCTCCACGCCGGTCACCTTGGCCAATGACCTTCTGCAAGGCGAGTTCACCCATGCCGGTTACGCGGTTTGCCGCGCCACGGTGAACTCCACGATTGGCATTGGCGGTGTCTTGGATCCGGCCAGCGATTACGGTTGCCTGGATCATGATGAGGATTTTGGCCAAACCTTGGGCGTCTATGGTGTCCCTGGCGGGCCTTATCTGGTGCTGCCGCTTCTCGGTGCGTCGCTGCCGCGCGATTTGGTGGGCAAATTGGTGGTCGACGGCTATTTTAATCCGCTAAGCTATCTGAAGTATAACGGCAAAATCTACGTTTCCCTCGCTCAGAACGGGATCAAGCTGGTGGATCAGCGCTCGCACGCGGTGGCCATGCTGCGGGAAGTCGAGCGCACCAGCATCGATTACTATGCGGCAATGCGTGCCCTCTACATTCAGAAGCGGAATGCAGCCATCGCCAACGAAGCACTCGCGCCGGAAGCGCCAACGAAGTAGAAGCCACGTCGTTGAATCTGATTTTCCGAAAGTACCATGTCGATTATTGAACGGATTGTAGGCCTTTGCTGCCGCCACGCGCGCGTTGTGGTTGCTGCCGGTATTGTCGCCGCTGTCGCAGGATTCGCCTATACGGCGACCAATTTTGCGATGAACACGGATTCGAGCACGCTGATATCGCCGGAACTGCCGTGGCGCAAAGCCATGGCACGCTTCGATGCCCTGTTTCCTCAGCGCAACAATCTCATTCTCGTCGTCATCGATTCGGCTTCGTCTGATCGTGCCGATACCGCTGCCAATTTGCTGGCTGCCAAGCTGGCGCAGAACCCTAAGCAATTTCCCGCGGTACACCGCCCTGATGGTGGTGCCTATTTCGAGAAAAATGGTCTGCTGTTCCTGCCCGAAAAATGCGTCCAGGACGCCATGGGCAAATTGGTGCAGGCCCAGCCCTTTCTCGGCGCATTGGCCTCCGATCCCTCGTTACGCGGCGTGATGGACAGTCTGTCAACAGCGCTGATGGGCGTCAGTCATGGCCAAGCCCAACTCTCCCAGATCGACGGCCCCATGGCCGCTTTCGCCACCACATTGGAAAGGACCAATGGCGGGCAGAGGGCCTATCTTTCCTGGCGCTCGCTGTTCTCCTCGGATGACAGCAATCAGAAGGAATGCTCCTTCGCCCGCACCCGCACCTTCATCGAAGTGCAGCCGAAGCTCGATTACACCAGCCTGATGCCGGGCGAGATGGCGGAGCAAGCCATCCGCGTTGCCGCCAAACAATTGGAACTGACCCCCGATAACGGCGTCACCGTGCGCCTGACCGGCCCGGTGCCGCTGTCGGACGAAGAATTCGCGACGCTGTCGGAAAATGCCGGGCTGATGGGCATTGCCATGCTGCTGATGGTGACGGCAAGCCTGTGGTTTGCGGTGCATTCGCTGCGCATCATCGCCTGCATCCTCGTCACGCTAGTGACAGGGCTGATGGTGACAACCGCGCTCGGCTTGATGGTGGTGCATGTCTTCAACATCATTTCCATCGCCTTCATCGCCCTCTTCGTCGGCTTGGGCGTGGATTTTGCCATCCAATTTTCGGTGCGCTATCGCGCCGAACGCCATGCCGTGGGCGATCTAAGCAAGGCTTTGTCGGGCGCCGGGCGCGGGGTGGGAACGCCTTTGGCGCTGGCCGCGGCAGCCACGTGCGCTGGCTTCTTCTCTTTCATTCCGACCGATTACGTGGGCGTGGCCGAGCTCGGCAAGATCGCGGGCATTGGCATGATCGTCGCCTTCCTGCTCGCCATCACCTTCCTGCCGGCGCTGATCCGGCTGGTGAAGCCACCAGGTGAAGCTGAGCGCGTCGGCTTTGCCTTTTTGGCGCCTGTCGACCGCTATCTGCACAACGAGCGCAAGCGTGTGATCCGCTGGGGCGCCGTGATCGGCGTGCTTGCGGCACTGACTCTGCCTTTCCTGCAGTTCAACCCCAATCCGCTCGACCTTCGCAGCCCCAAAGTCGAATCCATGTCGACTTTGAACGATCTGATGAAGGACCCCGACACCTCACCCAATACTATCGACGTGCTGGCCCCCTCGCTGAAAGAGGCCGACAAGCTTGCCGATAAAATCGGGGCGCGGCCGCTGGTCGGACAGGTGCTGACGCTGACGACCTTCATCCCGCAAGACCAGCCCAAGAAGCTGGCGATGATCGCCGACACGGCCTTCCTGCTCGATGCCACCCTGAATCCAATTGAAGTCAAAGCAGCGCCGAACGATGCGGAAACCATCGCTAGCATCAAAGCCGCCGCCGCCTCTTTGCACCAAGCCGCCAAAGCCAAGCATCTCAAGGGTGTCGAGCGCGGTGCTGCCAGCGATGCCGAGCGTCTGGCGAAAGCTCTCGACAAGCTGGCAAGCGCGGCGTTGAGCGTGCGGCAAGCAGCAACGGCAGCGTTGATACCCGGCCTCAACGGCCTGCTCGATGAGTTGCGTAGCGCGCTGCAGGCCGGCCCCGTCACCGTGGAAAACATGCCGCCGGAGTTGGTGGCCGAATGGGTTGCCAAAGACGGCAGTGCCCGCATTCAGGTCTCGCCCAAGAGCAACGCCCACGACAACAAATCGCTCAAGCGCTTCTCCAAGGATGTGATGGCGGTGGCGCCGAACCTCACTGGCACACCGATCATCATTGAGGAATCCGGGCAGACCATCGTGCGGGCCTTTGTTCAGGCCGGTATCTGGTCCTTCATCGCCATCAGCATCCTGCTAGCCTTTGTGCTGCGGCGTGAACGCGATGTGATGATGACCATCATTCCGGTGGTGCTGACGGCAGTCTTGACGCTAGCGACCTGCCGCATCATCGGTCTCGAGCTCAACTTCGCCAACATCATCGCACTGCCCCTGCTGTTCGGTATCGGCGTCGCTTTCAACATCTATTTTGTGGTGGCGTGGCGGGCGGGGGCCGAGTGTTTGTTGCAGTCAAGCCTGACGCGGGCGGTGTTTTTCAGCGCCCTGACCACGGCCTCCGGTTTCGGCACCCTGTGGCTTTCAAGCCATCCGGGCACGGCGAGCATGGGTGAGCTGCTCATCATCTCGTTGGGATGGACGCTATTCACGACCCTATTCTTCCTGCCTGCCCTGTTGGGTCCGCCACCGAAAAAAGGTCCGCAGTAAGCACCAAACGAAGATGGCCCGCACAACGCGGGCCATCTTTTTTGCGACGATATGAAAGTGGTGCTTACTCTTTCAACAGACCGTCAGCGAGTGCGTTCAGTTTCTTTTCGAGCGCGGCCGCACCGCCGGACTGCACCGTGGCGCCGAAATCCGAACGCTGCTTTGCGATCTGACTGACATAACCATTGAGGAAGATGTCGATGATCTTCCAGTTGGTACCGCTCTGACGCATGCGGTAGTTGAAGGGGACCGTATCGCTGCCCGCCACCAACTTCGAGGTCACGATGCGGTCCGTGCCGCGCACCGTCGACACCGGATCGACGATGAATTTCTCGCCATCAAAGCTTTTGAAATTGCTGGCATAGCTGGCGACGGTAAAGCGGCCCAAGGCAACCGTTAAAGCCTTTTGATCGGCTTCCGACATCGCAGTCCAGCTCGGTCCGACCGAAAGCCGCGTCATGCCCGGAAGATCGAAAGATTGCTCGATCACCGGCTTCAGCTTCTCGTAACGGCCCTTCACACCAAGCTGTTTGCCTTGCTTCATCGAAGCCAACAGCGTGTCATAGAAGGATTGCACGGGCGCCACGGCCGTGTCGGTGGCCTCGGCATAGACGGCGGTGGCCGAAGCCATCAGCAATGCCGCCAGGGATGCGGCCCGGAACAATGTCTTTGTCATCTTCATTCCTCTTACGCATTTGGGTGCGTTTTGGGGCCCCACACGCTTAACAGTCTTGGATTGCTTGATGGCGGAATTATGAGCCCTTAACTTTCCCGCGTCAGCAGGAAGGGCAAAAGTTCCCTAAGCGCGGCGCCTTTGGCGCCGAAGGGCTCCAGTGCCGCCACGGCCCGATCAGCGATCTGCCGGGCTTTTTCGCGGGCGCCATCAACACCATAGATCGAGACCAAGGTCGCCTTACCGCGCTCCTGATCCTTGCCGACCGCTTTGCCGGTCTTTTCCGCGGTGGAAGTGACATCGAGCAAATCGTCGGTGATCTGGAAAACGAGCCCCATATCGGCCGCGTATTGGCGCATGCGTTCCTGCTCCACCGGCCCGGCCTCGCCCAGGATGGCGCCCGCTTCGCAGGAGAATTCGAAGAGCTGGCCGGTCTTGAGGCGCTGCAGCAGCATCACTTCCTCGGCGCCAAAGCTTCGTTCGGCGGCCACCATGTCGATCATCTGGCCGCCAATCATGCCATTGGCTCCGGCCGCTTCGGCAAGGCGTGTAATCAATTTGCAGCGCACCTCGGCGGACGGATGAGTCTTGGCATCGGCCAAAATCTCAAAGGCGATGGTGAGCAGCCCGTCGCCGGTCAGAACCGCGGTGGCCTCGTCGAAAGCCTTGTGGGTGGTGGGCCGACCGCGGCGCAGATCGTCGTCGTCCATGCAAGGCAGATCGTCATGCACCAGCGAATAGGTGTGGAGGACCTCGATGGCTGCCGCCGCCCGGCTGGCATGGGCCTCGTCCACGCTGAACAGCGCGGCACATTCCATCACCAGGAACGGGCGAAGCCGTTTTCCTCCCGCAAAGGTAGCGTAACGCATCGCCTCGTGGATTCGGCTATGCAGGCCGTGTGGCTTGGGGAGCACAACCTCGAGGGTTTGCTCGACCGCTTTCGCGGCACGATCCAGAGCGGGCGCGAGGCCAACTTGGGGGCCTAATGTACTCATATCGGTGTCCTTTCCCCATCCGCGTTCCTCTCTAGCGCAATTGCCGCCCGAAGCAACGGGGGCCCTGGCGTTAAGCCACAGCGCAAGAAAATGATTGCGCTGTGTCCGCACTTTCTGGAAACTGCCGCTTCGCGGGCTGGCACCAATTTCCCTTTTTCATTTAGGGATTTAGCATGCTAGACGGTCGTCAATTACGAGGAGTTTCGAGCCCATGCGTGTCGTTCTTGCCCAGCCGCGCGGCTTTTGTGCAGGCGTCGTCCGGGCGATCGATATCGTCGAACGCGCCCTCGAGAAATACGGCGAGCCGGTCTATGTGCGTCACGAGATCGTCCACAACCGTCATGTCGTGGAGACTCTGAAAAGCAAAGGGGCACGCTTCGTCGAAGAGCTGAACGAGGTGCCCGATGGCGCCGTGACGGTATTCAGCGCCCACGGTGTGCCGCAATCGGTGGTCAAAGATGCCGAGGGCCGTGGCCTGCCGGTGCTTGATGCCACCTGCCCGCTGGTCTCCAAGGTTCATAGCCAGGGCAAGCGTTATGTCGGCAACGGCCGCACCTTGATTTTGATCGGCCATGCCGGCCATCCGGAAGTCGAAGGCACCATGGGCCAAGTGAATGCGCCTGTGCATCTGGTGCAATGCGAAGCCGATATCGACAAGCTTTCGATCCCGCTGGATACGCCAGTCGCCTATGTGACCCAGACCACGCTGTCGATCGACGACACCCGCAACATCATCGCCGCCCTTAAGGTTCGCTTTTCCGATATCCTGGGGCCCGAAACCACCGACATTTGCTACGCCACCCAGAACCGCCAGCAAGCGGTGCGCGAACTGTGCCGCTTCGCCGATGTCATTTTGGTTGTGGGGGCCAAGAATAGCTCGAACTCCAACCGGCTTTGTGAAATCGGTAAGGAAGAGGGTAAGCCCAGCTACCTCATCAATGACGGCAGCGAGCTCAATCCGGAGTGGATCAAAGGTTACGGAACCATCGGCATCACCGCGGGCGCCTCGGCGCCCGAAGCGCTGGTGGAACATGTCATCGACGCTTTGCGCGCCATCAATCCCGACTGCACGGTCGAGCAGATGGACGGCAAGAAAGAACACATCGAATTCCGCCTCCCGGTGGAACTTCGGGGTTAAGGAGTAAGACTGTGAGCATTCCCTTTATGCAAATGGCCCGGATCGGGTCTTATGTCGTCAAGCAGCATCTGAGCGGCAAGAAGCGTTATCCGCTCGTGCTGATGCTCGAGCCCTTGTTCCGTTGCAACCTTGCCTGCCAAGGCTGCGGTAAGATCGATTATCCGGACGAGATCCTGAATCAGCGCCTCTCCTATGAGGACTGCATGAAGGCGATCGACGAATGCGGCGCTCCCGCCGTTTCGATTGCGGGCGGCGAGCCGCTGCTCCATCGCGAGATGCCGCAGATCGTCAAAGGCTATATCGAGCGCAAGAAGTTCATCATCCTGTGCACCAACGCGCTGCTGCTGGCCAAGAAGATCGACCAGTATGAGCCGCATGACAATTTCACCTGGTCGATCCATCTCGATGGTGACAAGGGCATGCACGACAAGTCGGTGTGCCTCGAGGGCACCTATGACAAGGCCGTCGCAGCGCTGAAGCTGGCGAAATCGAAGGGCTTCCGCACTCAGATCAACTGCACCCTGTTCAACGATGCCGATCCGGAACGCACGGCCAAATTCTTCGACGATGTGATGGCGATGGGCTGTGACGGCATCACGGTGTCGCCGGGCTATGCTTATGAGCGCGCCCCGAACCAGACCCACTTCCTCAATCGCGAGAAGACCAAGACCCTGTTCCGGGACGTACTTTCCCGTGGCAATGGCGGCAAGAAGTGGAAATTCACCCAGTCCGAACTGTTCCTGGACTTCCTGGCGGGCAATCAGACCTATGAATGCTCGCCCTGGTCGATGCCGGCGCGTACTGTCTTTGGCTGGCAGAAGCCCTGCTATCTGCTCGGCGAAGGCTATGTGGAGACCTTCAAGGAGCTGATCGAAGGCACCGATTGGGACAAATACGGCGTCGGCAATTACGAGAAGTGCGCCAACTGCATGGTGCATTGCGGCTTCGAAGGCACCGCCGTCGCCGATTCCGTGACCAAGCCCTATAAGCTCGTGCCGCTCGCACTGCGCGGAATCAAAACCGATGGCGCCTTTGCGCCGGAAGTCGATTTCTCCAAGCAGCGCCCGGCGGAGTTCATGTTCTCGCGCCACGTCGAGAACAAGTTGGCCGATATTCGCTCAGCCAAGGTAGGGACAACCCAGGCCGGGGCCGAGGGCACGGAGGCAGCGGAGTAAGGTGCGGAAGGCGGCGCCCGCTTCGCGGGCTGTCCGCAACAGCTCTCCGAACTGCCCACGCTCGCGCAGCAGCGAGCGAATAATCGCAAAATACCGCGGATGGCCGTTGATGCTCAACTGTTCGAGCGCGGCCGGCGGCAGCGTACGCTTGCAGTCATCCGACACCACCCTGAGCACCACGAAGGGAATGCCGCGTTCGCTGGCAAAGCGCGCGGCGACGTGGGATTCCATATCGACAGCATGCGCGCCGGTCTGGCGGAAGAGATCTTTCTTGGCGCCCATGTGCTGGGCCGGTTCTTCCACGCCAGCGATAACCACCGAATGAGCCTCCGGCAATTTGGTGCGCAAAACGCGCGACCAAGCCGGATCGCAGGCGTAATGCTCGCGCTCGGTGACAACGTGGGAGGCGATGAGCGCATCGCCCACTTCCGGAATGGGCGCCAGCGCCCCGGCCAGACCCATACTAATGATGCCGCGGACATCCGGCCCCAGCGCCCGCAAGCGTTGCAACAATAACTTGGAATTGCCCGCGCCGATGACCGGCGTCAACCCGAAGCGCCGCGCCATGCGCGCCTCTTTGGCAAGTCCTACGACAGCGACGACTCTCACAGCCCGTATCCCACTTTGCGCGAATTGCCGGTCTTCAGATTGCGGTACCGCGCGACGGCCCACAAGGGGAAGAATTTGGGATAGCCGTGATAGCGCAGATAAAATACCCGGGGAAAGCCGCCGCCGGTGTAATGCTCCTGAGGCCAGAGGCCATCTTCCTGTTGCTGGGCCTTCAGCCAAGCGATACCGCGCTCCACCGCGGGATGATCGACCTCACCTGCCGCCATCAGCCCGAGCAATGCCCAAGCCGTCTGTGACGCCGTGGAGGGTGCCCTCTCATACGCTTTGTAATCGAGCTTGTAGCTGTCGCAATCCTCGCCCCAGCCGCCATCCTCATTCTGGATAGCAATCAGCCAAGCGGCGGCTTTGCGCAGCATGGGATGGTCGGGGGCGAGCCCGGCGGCGTTGAGACCGGCCAGTGCCGACCAGGTGCCATAGATATAATTGACGCCCCAGCGGCCAAACCAGCTGCCATCCTTCAACTGCACCCGCTCGAGATAGGCGATGGCCGCCTTCATGGCCGGGGAATCCGAGGGCTCGCCGAGCTGGGCCAGCATGCCGATGCAGCGGCCGGTGACATCCTCCGTAGGCGGATCGAGCAGCGCACCGTGATCGGCAAAGGGAATGTTGTTCAGGTAATAGTAGGCGTTGTCGGCGTCGAAGGCGCCCCAGCCGCCATTCTTGCTCTGCAGCCCTTCGACCCATTCGCGCCCGCGCGCGATGGCCTGACCATAATCGGATTTGGGCGCCTCGATTTCCTTGGCGCGGTCAAGCGCCAGCACGACCACCGCGGTGTCATCGAGATCGGGGTAGTAGTCGTTGCGATATTGAAAGGCCCAGCCGCCAGGACGCACGTTTGGCTTTTCCTCGGCCCAATCGCCCTTGACGTCGAGCACTTGCAGCGGCTTCAGCCATTCCAGACCCTTGGCTACTGCCTCGTGGGTTTTGGGATCGCGGGTTTCCATCAGTGCATGGACGACAAGCCCCGTATCCCAAACCGGCGAAACGCAAGGTTGGCAATAGGCTTCGTCGTCTTTGATGACGAGGAGCTTTTCGAGCGAGCGGCGAGCGATGGCACGGCGCGGATCCTCCGGCGGAACCCCCAGCGTGTCGTACATCATGACGCTATTGGCCATGGCGGGATAAATCGCGCCCAGACCGTCTTCGCCATTGAGGCGCTCGGTGGTCCAACGCAGACATTCGGCGATGGCGTGCTGGCGTAGCTTTTGCGGCCATATCGGCTCCAGCGCCTTCAACACCCCATCGAGGCCGCCAAAAAACGCCGACCAGAAGGCGCTTTGATGCGGCGCACGCTTGGAAGCCACTTTGCCGGGCAGAAACAGCTCTTTCACATGCACGCCGCGCGGATTGCGGGCCAGCGGCTTTTTGGCGGCGAGCACCAGCAGCGGCACGATCACCGTGCGGGCCCAATAGCTCATCTTGGAGAGGTGAATAGGAAACCAGCGCGGCAACAGGATGACTTCGGCGGGCACGGTCGGAATGATATTCCATGGTACATCGCCATAAAGGGCCAGCTGGATGCGGGTGAAGACGTTGGTCTTGCCCGCACCGCCGCGTTTCAGGATCTCTTCGCGCGCCCGCACCATATGCGGCGCCTCGGGACTATCGCCGATCATCTTGAGGGCGAAATAGGCTTTCACCGTCGCTGAGATGTCGACCACGCCGCCGTGATAGAGCGGCCAGCCGCCATGGGCCCCTTGAATGCGGCGCAGATAGACGCCGATCTTGCGCTCCAATTCCAGATTGGGTTCTTCGGCGAGGAAATGGGTCAGCAGCACATATTCGGCGGGGATGGTGGCGTCGGCTTCGAGTTCATACACCCAGTGACCATCCGGCCTCTGCTGCTTGAGCAAGGCTTCGGTCGCATTGTTGATGATCGCATCGACGGCGATGGCTTCGGCTGGGGTTCTGACGTTTGCGTTCATGGCGGAATTATACGGTTTGTGGGGCGCAAGCCAATTGCGCCGCGGTTTGGCCGGAGCGCAAGGCGCCTTCGATGGTGGCGGGAAGTCCGGTCTGAATCCAATCGCCAGCCAGGATCAGATTCTTCCAAGCGGTTTTGGCACTGGGGCGCAGCGCGTTCTGCTCGGGCGTGGCAGCAAAGGTGGCGCGCTTTTCCTTGACGATTTGCCAAACCGGCAGTTCCGGCGGCAGGTTCAACGCCTTGGCGACATCGGCCCAGAGCAAACGGGCTAGATCTTCGCGATCACGATCAACTATCGCATCGGCGCCACTGACCGTCACCGATATGCGGTCCGGAAAGGTGAAAATCCATTCCGCCGTGCTGTTGACGAGGCCAAGCATAGCGGGCGCACCAGCGGACGCTGCGATTTTGAAATGCGCGTTGACGATAGAGCGGAACTCGGTCGGCGCTGAAAGGTCGGGCACCAAATCGCGCGCCACCCAAGGCGGCACAGCCAGGATGATGCGATCCTGGGGCGCGATGGTAATTCGGTTCTCGGGAAATTCGAGTGCCGTCACCTGATCGCCTTCGAAGACGATCTTACGCAAGCGCTGACCGAAATGGATCATGCCACTCTTGGCGGTGAGATAAGAAAGCGCAGGTTCGACAAAAGCGGCTGCCAAAGTGGGATGGGCGATACGCGGACGATAAGCGCGCCCGCCTTTGGCTAGCGTTTCCTGCAACACCGCCCCTGCCAGCCGCGCTGAAGCTTTTGCTGGATCGGTGTTCATGATGGCGAGCAGCACCGGGCGCAGCATGCGTTCCCATAAGGCGCCGTGGGTGGGGATCAAATCTTCGATGCAGGCATTAGGACCGGCAATGTAAATGGCGGCGAGACGAGCATAATCAAACGCTGTGGTGCCGGGTACGCGGCGATCCTTGGCAAAGATCCACCAGGGCAATGGCCCCTCATTGGGCCGCAGTACCCAATGCGCACCGCTGGCGAGATCGGCAAAATCAAATACGGCCAGCGCAGGCCCCGCCAGCGCATTCTTGGCGCCGATGGTTTTCAGATAGAGCGCAACCGAGGTGTTGCCCGAGAGCACAAGATGATTGCCGTTGTCGATAACGCAATCGAGCGCCGGATCGTAATAGGAGCGGCAACGCCCGCCCGCCTGCCCGGCCGCTTCATAGACGATGGTCTCTACGCCTTCAGAAGCAGCGGCCACAGCCGCCGAAAGCCCTGCCAAACCACCACCGATGACAAAGAGCCGGGTCATGCGCGCAAACCGTGACGTAGCGCCAAATAGGCGAGCAAAGGCTTGGGCAGCTTCACGCGGCGGCGTGGCGGTGCCCAGCCTTGAGCCAGCATGCGTTTCAGAATCTCACTGTAAACGGCGCCCATCAAACGCGGCGCGCGCAAATCGCCTGTGGGCCGCGCTGCCATGATGGCATGGGCTTTGTCGTAATGGGTCTGCGCGATGGCCGCCACCTGGCGACAGCTTTCGTTGAGTCCTGGACCGGCGAGTATCTTCTGCGGATCGACAGGACCAATGCGCGCATCCACCAGATACTCGCGCGGCAGATAGAGGCGGCCGATCAACGCGTCCTCGTCAAGATCGCGCAAGATATTGGTGAGCTGCAAAGCGCGCCCAAGATGGTGGGCGAGCGCAAAGCCCGGCTCTTCTTCCATGCCAAAGACTTTGATCGACAGCCGTCCGACGGCACTGGCCACGCGGTCACAATATAGATCGAGCACTTCATAGCTGGGGGCAATGATGTCGCCTTCCAAATCCATTTGCATGCCATCGATCACCGCGAGGAAATCGACCAGGCGCAGATCGAAACTGGCGACGGCATGGGTCAAAAATCCGGCGCGGCCAGCCCGGCCGCCGATATAGAGCGAGGCCAGATCGTCACGCCATTCCTGCAATTCGGCGAGCCGCTCGCCCCGCGTGCCGACGCCATCATCGGCGATGTCATCAACGATACGGCAGAAGGCGTAGATGGCGTACATGCCCTCGCGCTGGGGCTTGGCCATCAGTTTCATCGCCGAATAAAAGGAGCTCTTGGCGGCCTTCTGGCGGACGGCTTCGATTTCAGGAGTTTCGCTCATGGCGTCTTCTTACGCTCCCTTGCGCGTCGCAAAAAGACGAGTACGGAGAAAGCGACAAAAAGCCGAGAGCAGCAGCCACGGCAGCTCGCTTTTGCGGTGGTGCACGGGCTCGGACAGCGGATCGCGCGTTAACAGCTTTTTGTTGAGGTCTTCGGCCAGACGCTGAATGACAGCGACTTCCAGCGCCAAGCGCGCGTCGCGGATATGGCTGGCGAAGGCGGCGGAGGCTTGCAACAACTCCGCATTGCGCTTGGCGAGTTCAGCGATGACGGCGCGCAAAGCGGGCGTCGCCGTCTCCCCGCCTAAATCCACGATCCGCGCGCCGTGTTTGTCCAGCACATCTTGCGGCAGGTAGACACGGTTGAGGGCCCGATAATCTTTGCCGCAATCCTGCAAGTGGTTGATGACCTGCAGCGCAGCGCAAAGCACATCGCTCAGCGGCCAGGTGCCTTTGCCCTCACCATGCACATCGAGGACATAGCGGCCAACCGGCATCGCCGAATAGCGGCAGTAATCGATCAGCTCGTTCCAATCGGCGTAACGGAGCTTGACGACATCGCGGCGGAAGGCTTCCAAGAGATCGGCGGCGTGATCGGTACCCAGCTTTCGCTCATCCAGTACCTCGCGCAGCGCGATGCCTTCAGCGGAGCTGTTCGCCCCTCCCATCAGGGTGAGCCGCATGTTCTCTAGCAAGCGGAGCTTTTCTTCGGCCGGTGCAATCTCATTATCTGCAACATCATCGGCGGTGCGCACAAAGCGGTAGAACGCCATGATCGCCGGGCGATGGCTGGGCGCAATAATGACCGAAGCGACGGGAAAATTCTCGTCCTTATGGCCTTTGCCCGATGCCAGAACTGCCGCGTCACTCATCCACACCCGCCATTCACTTTGTCAGCGCTTGCGCGCGCCCCTTCCACATTCCGCCGCGTCCCCGCCAATGCTGGATGGCGGAATCGATGGTGAAGGCAGCATAAAACACGCCTATGACGGGCAAAGCCAAGCCCCAGAACGGCGAACGGCCATAGAAGTGCAACATCGGCTGAAACGCGATGGTCATGACCGCCCAGGTCAAAGCCCCGAAAATCGCAGCCAATCCGCCAGCAAACAGCCCTGCCAGCGGTACAATGTAGAGCAAAATCATGCCCAGCACGGTCCCGGCCAGCAAAATGGGGGAATAGGAAAGCTGGGCATAAGCCGAGCGCGATACCATGGCGTGGATGTCGGCAAGATGGGGATAGGGCCTGACGCTCAGCGCCCGGTTGCTGAGGCCGAGCCAAATCGGGCCTTGCGCCTTCATCACCCGCCCCATGGCGCAATCGTCGATGATCTCGGCCCGGATGCTGGCGATGCCGCCTGCCCGTTCCAGCGCCTCGCGCCGGATCAGCATGCAGCCGCCCGCCGCTCCTGCCATACGGCGCTTGGGATCATTGACCCAACCGAAGGGATACAGCATGTCGAAAAAGAAGACGAAGGCGGGAATCAGAAAGCGCTCAGCGAAACTTTCGCAATTGAGTTTTGCCATCAGCGAGACCAGCACATAACGCCCCGCCTCGGCGCGGCAGACGAGCTGACGCAAATTGTCTGGCGTGTGGGCGATGTCGGCATCGGTGAGCCAAAGATAGTCAAGCGCTTTGCCTGCATGAGCGACGCCTTGGCTGACGGCGAAGAGTTTTCCGGTCCAGCCAGCGGGATGCGGCGCGCCGGAAAGAACTTCGAGGCGGGCATCGCCCAGCGAACGCACCACCGCGGCAGTGCCATCATCGCTTTGATCATCGACCACAATCACACGCAAGGCGCCGGGGTAATCTTGCGCGAGAAGACTGCGGACGCATTGCGCGATGCCGTCGGCTTCATTGCGGGCCGGAACCACAGCGGTCACGCAAGGCCAATGAGCTGGCGGCGGCAAGGGACGATCATCGCGTTCCCGCAACAGCCAAAACCAGCCGCGGCCAAAGAGCAGCACCAGCCAAATCGCAAAGGACAGAAAGACGATCAGCGCCGCCGCGATCATCTCAGCATTCCTGCCTGTTTGAACCACGCCAGCGCATCGACCAACGCTTCGCGGTACGGGCGCGCCCGATAGCCAAGCTCGCGCTGTGCTTTGGCCGAGGAAAAGAACATGTGGTACTTGGCCATCTTCAGCGCATCGGCGGTGATGAAGGGCTCCTTGCCGGTGACGCGCGCGATGGCCTCGGCGACGTAAGCGAGGGGAAAGAGCGGTCCGCGCGGCAAAGCTATGGTCGGCGCCTTGTGACCAGAAAGCTCGGCGATGACGCCGACCATAGTGCGGAAGGCTACGTCCTCGCCGCCGAGAATATAGCTCTCGCCGATTTTGCCCTTTTCCAGCGCCAGTAAATGGCCCGTGGCGACATCATCGACATGCACGAGATTAAGCCCGGTATCGACAAAGGCCGGAATACGTCCGCAAGCCGCTTCAACAATGATGCGCCCCGTAGGCGTTGGCTTGATGTCGCGCGGACCGATCGGCGTAGAAGGATTGACGATGATTGCGGGCAGCCCCTCGCGCACCATCGCTTCTACCAGCCGCTCAGCCACCAGCTTGGAGCGCTTATAGGCCCCGATGGCGCTTTCTTCCGTGTGGCGGGAGGTTTCATCGACCGCAGTACCATCTTCATGCGGCTTCAAGGTGGCGACGCTGGAGGTGTAGACGATGCGCTCTATGCCCGCCGCTTTCGCAGCTTGCATCACTGCCCTCGTCCCTTCGAGGTTGTTGCGGACGATTTCTTCGGGATCGCGCGCCCAGAGGCGGTAATCAGCCGCAACATGGAAGAGATAACGCGCGCCTTTCATGGCCTCTGTCAGCGCGGCTTCATCGCGCATATCGGCGGTGACGATCTCGGCGCCGAGACCTTCGACATTATCGCGGCGCGACGAGGCACGCACGGCCAGGCGCAAGCGATAGCCCTTCGCCGCCAACAGACGCGCTACGGACGAGCCGACAAAACCGGAGGCGCCGGTGACAAAGGCGAGATCCGCGCTCATGGCGTCATCGATCCGTTATCGCGCGCAAAGGCTCGGCGGCCTTCAATCAACTGCCAGATGAGGAGCACCGGCACGCCCAATACCACATCGCGGGCGCGCTTGAGCAGCGACACGGCAAGGCCAATCTCTGGCCCGACACCGAAGAGCGGTGCCAGGGCGGCGTAACCGGCCTCTTGCACGCCGACCGAAGCGGGGATGAACACCGTGACAGCACGCAAGGCAGCCAGCAGGCTTTCGATGGCGATGCAGTCCATCAAGCTGATGGTGGCGCCGCAAAGCTGGAAGATCACCCACAGCCAAGCGGCACTCGCGAGCCATGCCATGAGATGATAGGTCGAGCACAAAGCGAGCTTGGCGGGCTGACGATAAAGCGCTTCGAGATGCGCGGTGAATTGGTTGGTCTGGGCGACGGCATTGGGAAGGAATTGCGCCGCCATCTTGGTCGCCAGCCGACTGCCTTTGCGCTGCAGTACGACAAAGGCGGCGAGCGCCGGCACCAACAATGCGGTGCCGAGGATGAGGCCGTTGGCGTAAGGCGCCAATTCCGGCGACGCGCGCAATGTCGTCAGTCCGATCAGCATACCCAGTACCGTGAAGGCGACCTGGGCCATGATCTCACAGGTGATGTCCACCATGGCAGAGGCATTGGCTGTGACGGGCGGAATGCCGCCCAAGATACCGGCGCGAGCGCCGATGACGACGCCGCCGATCTGGGTGAAGGGCAAAAGGTCCGTGGCGCAATCGCGCAATTGGCGGGAGGCAAAGAAGACCCAAAGCGGCGCCAAAGGCCCCACCAGGGTGCGCCACGCTAGCCCAAGAAAGACAACCACCGGCAGCGCGGAGAGGAGAATCAGCGCGAAGCCGCCCCACCCCACATGCGCGGCGGCCTCGAAGACCTGCGCAATGCCGATATGCATGACTAGGAAGATCGCCAGTGCCAAACCGACGATCAACGCAAGGAGGGCCCCGATCTTCATGACAAATGTGGTGTTATGTTAGCTTGTTGCTTGAGAAAAAACGCCGTACGAGCCGCACCATGGACGGAATGAAGGTGGGCCGCAACAGGCGGGAATCATAGACCGAAAGCCGCCTGTCATTCTCCTCCAAACAGAGATCAAACAGGGCCGCTGGCTTGAGCTCAACCCCCAATTGACTAGCGCCGTTGACGGTGAAATTGGAGTCTTGCATACCGTGCTCCATGCTGGAGGCGATACCGATGCGCTCCCAAATCAGGCAGGCCCAGATCGCCAGCACTTTAAGCTCGAACCAAGGTCGCCGCCACCACGCCATCGTGCGCCGGTACCAAGCGATCCAATTGACGAAGAAGAGGATGTGACGGCCCTCTTCGTGGATTACCGGCTCAAAGGTCTCGACCAACTCGGGCGGGAAAAGACCAGTGCGGCTGGCCGCTTCGAACAAACCAAAGGCGAAGAAGCTGTCGATACACTCGCTATAGCCGACGCGCACAAAGGCCCATTCGGGATCTTTGGGCTTTTCGTAAACCGGCTCGGGCGCCAGGGCGATGCCGTAAGCCTGCACCAAATTGGAAAGCACATAGCGGTGGCGGCGCTCTTCAAAAGCGTTGAGCTCTATGGCGCGTTTGAGTAGCGGATGAGTGACAACTTCGCCGAAGCTGGCAACAAACAGCCCTGCCCGGTTCTCGGTCTGCACCGCGATGTCCCAAATCGGCAGCGAGGTGATAATGGCTTGCGTCTTCGGCTCTAACTTGGGCCAATCAATCACAGCGGGCTTATAGGGGTTGAAGGTCTCAAGCAACGTCGTGCAGAACAGCTCCAGATGCTGCGGACTGCCGAGCCGAATTGGCCCCTCGGGCACGGTGATAGGCTCAAACCGAACATTCGGCACAGCAAGCGTCACAGATGACCTCGGTCAGTACTCTAGAATGAGTGTAAGCGAGATAGGCCCAGTGCTCAAACCAGAGAGCAGGCTGAGGATGGCAGAAAGGCCCATTTTTGCCCCGGGCTTTCTGGGTAAGCGGCTGCGATAGCATCATAATTGTCTTACAACCGGGCTCATAGCGCGGCTTCGGCTACTATCAGCAATATAATTGCTGTCGGTGCCTTGAAGGGGAACGCACCGTCACCATGCATTACGCACGAAGGTCCCTGGCGCGCATTTCCGTTTTCGTACTCCAAGGCATCATGGCCAACACGTAGCGCAAAAAAGCGCACCACTAGTTTTCGGGCAGACGATGAGATTTGCAGGTCGCATAGGCGATGAACCCGAAACGCTAGTTACGTATTTTTATCGCGTATAAGGAATACAAACTCTAGAGCGCGATGTCCGTGCACAGTGAAGGTAATCCCCTTGGCTTCTTTGGATATTGGGCGCGGAACAAACCGCGTTGCACATCCTGCGACGAATTCGTCTGCTGTTGTTGAATTTTATTCTAAACCGCGACGACGAAGGGCGCGTAAATAACAACGGAACTTAGTGGTAATGGGCCTATCAAAAAATTATTATGCGCTGTGCCGTATTATCGGGAGGTCCTAATGCGCAGCACTATTTTCTTCGTCGCCATTTGCCTTGCTGGCTTAAGTCAAACAGCACTGGCAACACCGCGCGAGCTTCTGGTCGTCAAGCTCTCCAGACCGAACACAACCAATGCCGAATTCATTGAAGATCGCAACGCCTGTCTCACTACTGCGAACAATGAGCATTGGGCAGGCGCTGGCCCGGTGGGACAAAACGCAGGTGCTTGGGCGCGACATCACATGAAGACCTTCGGCGAATGCATGGGGGCCAAGGGCTACAAGAACGATCCGGAAGGTTATCGCGCCATCCGCTATTCCCAACGCGAAGGTGGCCTCTCCATTTTCGTCGAGGCGCTGTAGAAATCATCTCTGCCGCCAATCAGACCGAGTAGGTCGGTTTCACCCGCCAGCGAAATCGGCGAAGGTGCCGCGTCGCACTTGTCCGGCGAGGCCGATGGCTTCGGGGGCAAGCAGGGCTGTGAGTTCGTCGCTGTAGCGATAGCCCGGAGCCGAGCCTTTATAAGCACAGAGTGCGGGGTGGAGATAAATTTCACTGACGCCTTCGGGCAGGTTTTCGAGAAGGCCAGCAACCCGCCGCGCATCCATGGCGCCCGACCAGGCGAGGCCAAATACGGCATCGGGGGACCAGATGCTGTTGACAGTGAAACGCTCGCGCAGCCGCGTGCCCATAAAGCGTTCCAGATCGCCGCCACTCGTGTTCGGTTCGATGCGGCGCAGCAGCTCGGGCGGCTCGATAGGGGCGCGCGCCGCCTTCAGGCCGTAACGCTTACCAATCATCAGCATCAACTTGGCGATGGTGGGATGGAGGTGAAAATGCTTGTGGGCATTGACGTGATCAAGTTTGAGGCCCGTGGCGGCAAAGGCTTCAAATTGGGCTTCGATCTCAGCGGCGAGCTGGCGCTGCACCCAAGGCAGAAAAGTCATGGCGATGGCCGCCTTGACCATATCTGTGCGAAAATTGCCGTCGGGCCCGACAAGGTTTGGAATCTGCGATGGCGGCAGCACCGGCTTGCCTTCAACCAGCACCAGATGCAGGCCGACGCCAAGCTTGGGCATGGTCTTAGCGCGCGCCACCGCATCGCCAGCGGCGGACGAGCCCACCATCAAGCTGGCGCAAGAGAGGATGCCGTCGCGATGCGCCCGATCAACCGCTTCATTGACCTCCAGCGCGGCGCCGAAATCGTCGGCCGTGACGATGAGACCGGATGCTCTGGTGGTCACTCGCGTGAGATTGGAACCCATCCAACTACCATCATGGCCGGGCTTGACCCGGCCATCCATTTATCCGCTTGAACAGGTGTCGCCACTGTAGGGCCGGGTCGGAGCCCGGCCATGACGATAAGTGAGTGAACCGCTAACTGACGATCATGTCCTCACGGGTGCGCAGGAATTGGAAGAACTCCACGCCTTCGCGCAAACGGCGCACCAGCATGTCGCGCGAGGTCAGCATCTCGCCGACAATTTCGAAGATCTTCGAGGGGCGGAAATAGAACTTCTTGTAGAAGTCCTCCACGGAATTGAAGATTTCCGTGTGACCGAGATGCGGATAGTTGAGCGGCGCGATCTGGGTGCCGTCTTCGGTCAGAAGATCGACATCAGAGGCGAACCAGCCGTTTTCCTTGGCCTGTTTGTAGAGGAAGGTGCCGGGATAAGGCGCGGCGAGCGAGACCTGCAGCGTGCGTGGGTTCACTTCTTTGGCGAAAGCCAGCGTCTCTTGAATGGTTTCGCGCGTTTCGCCCGGTAGGCCCAAAATGAAGGTGCCATGCACGATGATGCCGAGCTCGTGGCAATCCTTGGCGAAGCGGCGCGCCACATCGACGAGCAAGCCCTTCTTGATGTTATGCAGGATCTTCTGATTGCCGGATTCATAACCGACCAGCAGCAGACGCAGGCCATTGGCCTTCATCACTTCCAGGGTCTTGCGCGGCACATTGGCTTTGGCATTGCACGACCACACCACACCGAGCTTACCGAGTTCCACGGCGAGGGCTTCGACGCGGTCGTGATTGTCGGTCAGGGTGTCGTCGTCAAAGAAGATTTCCTTAGCTTCGGGGAAATTCTCTTTGATGTATTTAATATCGGCGACGACGCGCTCGATGGAATGGAAACGGTACTTGTGCCCGCCAATGGTCTGCGGCCACAGGCAGAAGGTGCAATGCGATTTGCAGCCGCGGCCGGTGTAATACGAGACATAGGGGTGCTTGAGATAGCCGCCGAAATACTTCTGCGTGTCGAGGAATTTCTTATAAAGCGGCAGCACCGAGGGAAGCTGATCCATATCCATCAGGATTTCGCGTTCCGGATTGGAAATGATGGCGCCATCCTTATCGCGATAGGACAGGCCTTTGATGGTCGCCCAATCGGCGCCTTCGGCCAGTTCCTTGATGGTGAATTCGTATTCGTTGCGGGCCACGAAATTGAGCGCCGGGCAATCCTTCAGACTTTGTTCCGGCTCGACGGCCACTTTGGCGCCGATGAAACCGATGATGGCTGTCGGGTTCAACTCGCGGATAAGCCCAGCGGTTTTGCAATCGGATTTGAATGACGGCGTCGAGGTGTGGATGACGATCAGCTCGTGGCTTTTCACGTCATCGACGATGTCGGCGAATTTCAAACCATGTGGCGGAGCGTCGATCAGCTTGGAGCCTTCCACCATGGCAGCGGCCTGGGCCAGCCAAGTGGGATACCAGAAGGATTTGACTTCGCGCTTCATCTGATAGCGCGCACCCGCGCCACCGTCGTAACCGTCAAAAGAGGGCGCCTGCAAAAACAACGACTTCATACCATTCCTCACCGCTTGGCCAACGCACCGTCCGACCGGACTTCAAGGCGTTCGTTTTGCCAGACCACAGACCCGCCGAAGAGCGAGGTCAAAAACACCACGAACGATACCACATCCCGAAGCGGAAGAAGCCAGTATGGCCCCGCCGGGCACAAGAACACCTTGTCGATGTGCCATTTGAGCAAGGCCCGCGCAAGGAGGGTTGCGCCAACCGCGCCGATTGCCAGCGTTGCTGCCCCTGTCAGCATTAACCCCAGCAGGCTTAGGGGAAAGGCATGGGTGACGATAGAACCCGCATGGCCGCCAGGATCCACGGTGCGGATCGTCCGCATCCAGCGCAATTCATGGCTAAACCATTCGGCGAGTGCGGTTTCTGTGGCGGCGTGGCGCACCGCGAAGGCCGGGATTGCAACTACGTAACCTTTGTCTCGGACGGCTTTGCCGATGGCGTTGTCATCAGCGAGCAGATCGGCAAATGCCACAAAGCCGCCCAATTCGGTGAGCAAGGGCCGCTTGATCGCGATGGTGGAGCCGAAGCAGGGCGCGGCCAGGTGCAGTCCGAGGCCGGTGATGACGTTGGGCAGGAAATGATAGCTCACGCCCATGGCCGACAGCCGCGAGACCAAGCCGGACGCCCCCCAACCAGTGTAAAGACAGGTCACCGCGCCAACGACTGGCGGCGACAGCGCGGCGGCGACTCTGCGCAGGTAGTCGGGCTCCACCGCGATATCGCTGTCGCTGAGCACCACAACATCATGCGCGATGGCGCACTCCATATTTACCAGATTGGAAATCTTCGGATTGCTGCCGTGACGAGCCGCATCGCAGACCAGCACCGTGTCGATCTGCGGATAACGCGCCTGCAGCGCTTCGACCACCGCAATAGCAGCATCGCTGGGGTCTTGCACGCCAAAGACGATTTGGAAGGGCGCGGGATAGTCCTGGACGAAAAAGCTCTCGAGATTGGCTGCCAGAGCTGGCTCGTCGCCATGCAAGGGCTTGAGCACGGTGAGCGGCGCGAAGGTGGTGATGGTGTCCGCTTGCTCAGCCCCGAAACGGCGCACGAACCACGCGCTCAGCACGGCATAAGCCGCGCCGGCAAAAGCCAGCGCCACACACAACCAGCCGAGAAGCGAAAGCAGCATAAAAAAAGGCCCCTGCCCCGGATTTGGAGCGGGACCTTCTAACCCCTCCCCCCTTGTCAGGGGAAGGGGCCAAAGATGTCCGTCTAGCGGATCACGCGGGCGCCTTTGCCCTTCATGATGGCTTCGACTTCCTTGTAGTTGACCATCGAGGTGTCCCCGGGGGTCGACATGGCCAGCGCGCCGTGGGCGGCGCCGTATTCGACGGCCGCCTGCGGGCCTTTGCCCTCCATGAAGCCATAAGCGAGGCCAGAGGCAAAACCATCGCCACCGCCGACGCGGTCATAGATTTCCAGGCCATTGCGCATCGGGGCTTCATAGAACTCGCCACCCGCCCAAATCACCGCGCCCCAATCATTGACGGACGCCGTCTTGGCGTTGCGCAAGGTGGTGGCGGCGACTTTGAAGTTCGGGAACTCCTTGACGGCGGTCGCGATCATCTTCTTGAAGTTGGCCGGATCGATCTTGGAAATGTGCTCGTCCATGCCTTCAACTTCGAAGCCGAGACAGGCCGTGAAATCTTCCTCGTTGCCGATCATAACATCGACATACTGAGCGATCTCGCGGTTGATCTTCTGCGCGCCGGCCTTGCCACCCTGGCTCTTCCACAGCTGGCCGCGGTAGTTGAGGTCGTAAGCAACGATGGTGCCGTATTTGTGGGCGGCTTTCACCGCTTCAATCACCACTTCGGCGGTGTTCGGGGCCAGCGCCGCGAAGATGCCGCCGGTGTGGAACCACCGCACGCCTTCTTCACCGAACAGCTTATCCCAATCGACTTCACCGGGCTTGATCTGCGAAGCAGCCGAGTTGCCACGGTCGTTGCAGCCCAGCGCCGCACGGGGGCCGTAGCCCTTTTCCGTGAAGTTCAGGCCCACGCGGGTGTTGCGGCCGATGCCGTCAAACTCGCGCCAGATGATGTGCGAGGTGTCGACACCGCCCTGCATGATCAGATCTTCGACCAACCAGCCGATATCATTTTCCGGCAGCGCGGTGACGACCGAAGAACGCTTCTTCCAGCACTTCTTGAACGCGCGGCAAACATTGTATTCGCCGCCGCCTTCAGAGACGGCAAAGGTGCGGGTGGTGCGGACTCGGCCAAAGCCGGGGTCCATGCGCAGCATAACTTCGCCAAGGGACACGCAATCCCATTTGGTTTCAGCAGCGGTGCGGATTTTCAGAATTTCGTCAGCCATAGTCTTATTTCCCACGAATTTTGCGGATGATGGCGATGGTCTCGGCGACCTTCTTCTCGATGCCGGCATAATCCTTGGCCTTGAGAAGGTCGGCGGTGATGAGGTTGGAGCCGATGCCGCAAGCCACGATGCCGGCCTTGAACCACTTGGTCAGCGATTCTTCGGTGGCATCGACGCCACCGGTCGGCATCAATTTGGTCCAGGGCATGGGGCCTTTGATGTTCTTGACGAACTCGGGGCCACCGACGCAGGAGCCGGGAAACACTTTGACGATCTCGCAGCCGAGTTCCTGAGCATAAGAGACTTCGGTGGCCGAACCGCAACCCGGGCTATAAGGAATGCCGCGGCGATTGCAGAGCTTGGCGACTTCCGCGTTCAGCATCGGGCCGACGACGAAGTTGGTGCCGTTGGCGATATAGAGCGCTGCTGTGGGGGCTTCGATGATCGAGCCGACGCCCATGATCACGCTGGGATCCGCCTTGGCGAAGTGACGGTTCACTTCGAGGAAGACGTGGCTGGCGAAGTCACCGCGATTGGTGAACTCGATGCACTTGGCGCCACCATTGGCACAAGCCTGGATCACATTGATGCAGACTTCAGTATCGGGGTGATAGAAAACAGGGATAACGCCCTGATCCATCATCGCCGAAAGTACACTCATCCGGTCCTTTGCCATTGTCCTTCAGTCCTTCCTGTTTTCCTTGTGGCACGGCCCCAAGCGGACCGTCCCGAAATCCCTCGGCATTGCCCTTCAGCTACCCTTTCCGAGGATCGGGGAGCAAGAAGCGGCGCACCTGCGAAAAGCTGTGTTAGCGGTAACAATACTCTCTTTGCGCTGCGGTCAAGCTGACCCTGGCCCGCGCGCCGTTCCGTCGCTTACCATGGCGTTTGCCGCATTGACACCGGTTTCCATAACCCAACTTGGCGCCGCTTTCCAGCGGGGCGTGCTGCCGCGCCCACGGTAATTGCCGTAAACTTTTGCGAAACCATCTTCCTTGAGGAGCGCTTAAGGTGTGCAAGGCAATATTTGCCGTGCGTGGAGGTACCCCCTGGTGAGTCAACCGTTCGTAGCCGAGCAGACCGATAAATTGAGCCCCGAGGAAGCCTTAAAGCTCCTTGAGAAGCAGGCTCGCCATGCCGAAAATATTCTGGCCTCGCAACCAGATCTCGAACCGGATTTGCTGCGTTTTCTCGCCGAAAAAGGCGCTCCGGCAACGCGGCGTGCAGTGGCCGCTAATCCTGGGACCTGTGCTGAAGCCAATCTGTTGTTGGCCGACGACCAGGACCAGGACGTGCGCAAGGTGCTGGCCAGCAAAATCGGCCGGTTGTTCCCTGGCCTCCTCGCAGAAGAACAAAAACAGTTGCGCGACATGGCGATTGCAACTTTAGAGAAGCTGGCCCAGGACGAAGTCACCGAAGTACGCGCGGCTTTGGCGGAAGAAATCAAGCATCACGATTGCGTGCCAAGGCCGATCGTGCAGGCGCTGGCCAATGATGCCGATCCCGCGGTCGGCCTGCCGATGATCGAATTCTCACCACAGATGGAAGATGAGGATCTGATCCAGCTGGTGGTGGCGTCGCGAGCGAGTTCCATTTTGAGTGCTATCGCCAGGCGCAAGAAGCTTTCGGGCGATGTCTGCGAGGCGGTGGCGACCACGCTCGATATTGATGCCGTCTCTGCTCTGCTGGCCAATACCGACGCCGCGATTCGCACCAAGACCTTGGACAAGATCATCTCCCAAGCGGCGGAAGTGGCCGAATGGCATGGTCCGCTCGTGGTCCGCGCCGACCTCAGCCAAACAGCCATCCGCAGGCTGGCCGGCTTTGTCGGCAGCACCATGATCGATGATCTGATGGCCCGCAGCGGCCTCGACGATTCCACCCGCAACCACATCAAACACAAACTGGAAGCGCGGAAAAAAGCCGAAGCCAAGGCCGATGCGGCGATGATCGCCGCCTTGCGCACCGGGGCCCAGACCGAAGCCTTTGTCACTGCCGCGGTGGAAAGCTGCCGCAAAGATACGGTGGTTAAGGCGCTCGCGGTTCTGGCCAAAACCGATGACGCCACCGTGCGGCGGGTGCTCGATTCCAAATCCCCAAAAAGTGCCATCTCGCTGGTTTGGCGGGCGGGACTTTCGATGCGGGTGGCTTTCCAGCTCCAGGTCCAGGTCATGCGGCTGGCGGGCAATTTGGTCATTCCCGCCCGGCGGGGGATCGATTTCCCTTTAACCGAGGAAGAAATGCACTGGCACCTGGATTATTTCGGCATCAAATAAACTGCCATATGGGTGACGCCGCGACGCGGTAGCCGGACAAATGTGGGACATTTCGCGAGAAAAGCAGTTCCGTTCCGCCCTGCCGCCATGCTAACCCTCTAGCTTGTTGCGCAATTACCGCCAAAGCCGTCGCATGCGAAAAGGCTTTTGGCACAGCGTGGCCCAAGCGGGCGTAGTTCAATGGTAGAACGGCAGCTTCCCAAGCTGCATACGTGGGTTCGA
>JARLIR010000106.1 GCA_031291635.1 Rhizomicrobium sp.
ACGCCGTGCTCAGCGCCGTCGGTCACAACCTCCGCCTCATCCTCAACTGGCTGAGGCTTCTTTTGCGCCGGATCCTCGATGTGATCTTCGACCTCATCACGCCGCCCTCAGCCCTCAAACCGGCTTCTTAACAGACGACCACAGAGTCAAGAACGATAATCGCTATTTGTAAGTAGTTGTCCGGATCAGCGCGTTTTGAGCGCGTCAGGCACGCCGCTTTCCAGCTCGTGCAAAACCTTGTTGGCCCAGGCGATGGCTTCGGGGCGTGAATAATGGTCGTCCTTGGAGCCGGGGCCAAAGCCGCGCCGGTCCGTCTTATCGTCGCTCGTCACATAGCGGCAACCTTGCTCGGTGACGGTTCGCCTCAGATCAGCCTCGAAGCTGTCGAAAGTCTGCACGCGGACAAAGCCTTCGCCTGCTTGCGGCGGCCCCACCCAGATGCAGGCGCTTTTTTGCGCCCGCAAAGCGCCGATCAACCGGCGTGCATCGGCCAGCTTGGTCTGGCGGTCGCCGATGATCATGTTGAGGCCGAGCGCCACCACGGTGACATGGCGGGCGGTGCCCAAATCGCGATAGAGCTCGGCCAAGTCGGGAATGAAGCCGCCGCGAAAATGGTGGCAGTCCGAGATCGGTCGTCCGCCATCGCAGCGCCAGGCGCCGCAATCGATATTGGCACGCTCGCGGATGACATAATCGGAAGCCCCCGCGCCGCATTTGGCGAAGATCAAGACATGCAGCGGTGCGCCGCTGACCGGATCGCGCAGAGACCGCAAGCCATCATAAAGGGTGCCGCCGAAGGGGCCCTCGCCATTGGAATCGGCCAAGACCAGAACGCCCGCCGCGTCGTCATGCGCTTGCGCTGGCAGCAATCCAAGCCCAGCCGCCAGCACAAGTCCCGCCAGTAACCGCCTCACCCTGATCCCCCGTGTTGATGGAACAGCATGCGATGGCGCGCCGCCCGCGGCAATACGGCGCTGGCAATATGGTGAAGAGCGCCGCGGTGGCTTTGTCATCCGCGTGCCGCTACCACTGCCGGCAACAATCGGAACGAGGCGTTATGAAAAAGCTCTTTGCCGCTATCCTGGCCTTTGGCGGCCTTGTCTCTGCAGCGGACGCCGAAACCACTTGCCGCCCAACCGCCAGCGCGACGGATGCCACAGCCGCCATTCAAAAAGCCCTCCATGATTGTGCCGGTAAAGGCATCACGCGGCTTGAAGGCCAAGCGCTGTTTGTCAGCGGCCCCTTAATCCTGCCCAGCCACACCATTTTGGAGATCGCCCCCGGCACCACGCTGGAAGGCTCGATCAACCATGACGATTATCCCGAGATAGAGGTCTTCCGGGAGCGTGGCCGCAAGCCCTTGCTGCTCGCCAAGAACGCCGAGGACATCACCATCCGCGGCGGCGGCAGCATCGATGGGCGTGGCGAAAGCTGGTGGCCGCTGGCGGCCTCGGCGGCGACGCGCCCGCGCCTCATCATCTTTGATCATGCCCGCCATGTGGTGATGGAGAATGTCACGGTGAAGAATTCGCCGTCCTGGCAGATCGTGCCTTATTATTCCGAAGATCTCGTTTTCCGCAACATGAGCATCACCGCGCCGGCGCGCGCCGCCCACAACACCGACGGCATCGATCCTTTTGCCAGCAAGCATATTCTGATTGATCACGTCACCATAGACACTGGCGACGACAACGTTGCGATCAAATCGGGCCAGCCCGGCAGCCCCGGTCCCGACACGCCGAGCGAAGATATCCGCATCGTCGATTGCACCTTCTTGCACGGTCATGGCCTGTCGATCGGCAGCGAGCTTTCCGGCGGTGCCAAGAATATCAGCGCCGAGCGCATCGCGTTCGACGGCACCGATCAGGGTATCCGCGTCAAGAGCGGGCGTGACCGCGGCGCCGACATCGGCGGCTTTTCCTTCCGCGACATCACCATGAAGAATGTCGGCACCGCAATTATGCTGACGGAATATTATGGCGC
>JARLIR010000107.1 GCA_031291635.1 Rhizomicrobium sp.
CACAAGACGGGTGAGCGAGGTTAACCATCTTCATTGGCGCGGCGGGTAGGGCTCGCCCTCGCGGTTGGTGTAAGTGCCTTTGGGGCCGTCCCAGACCAGATCGGCATCGGGATATTGGGCGATGTCGGTGTCGTTTGGGGTCCGGGTGCCGATTTCGAGGAGAAACGCGGGCGCAGTGCTTTTGTTGATGAGGTGATGGCCATTGGGCACGCCTTTGGCGAAGGCAGCGCACTCGCCTGCTTTGAGCACAGTCTCGCCCTCGTCGCTGACCAGCACCACCTCGCCCGAGACCACGAACACAAATTCATCCTCGGCGTCATGCCAATGGCGCTGAGAGGACCACGCGCCCGGCACCAGCGTCATCAAATTGACGCCGAACTGCGTCAGCCCGCCCGCATCGCCGAGGCGTTTGCGGATGCGATCCATACAAGGGTGGTGATAGGGATCGGGATACCCCGAGCCGGTGACTTCGGGCACGGACGCGATGTCGATTTTGGGCATGGGGTTGGCCTCAGTGTTCGACCTCATTATGCAGAATTTTGGGGGGCTGCCTCTGCAGGTTTTGCAGGGGCGCTGTGCACGGCATAGGCATAAGCGATAAGGGCGTGGCTGGCGCGGATTTCGCTGCGAATCTCGCCCCGGAAAAGCTGCCATTCGCGCGTGAATTTTCCGTGGCGGAGGCGGTTGGTATTGTAGGGCTGCGCCCCCGATTGCCGCAGCGGCTTTGCTTTCGCACCCGGCGGCACCAGCACCCGTTTCTTGCTCCAGCGGCGGGGAGGGGGGGTATGCGCCTTTTTGCGGTTCCAGTCCTCGTTTTCGGCCTTAAAGGCCTGACCTTGCTCAGTTAATGCCAGAAAGTTTGCATACAGCTCCGGCGCCCGAGACGGCGTAAACGGGGCGTATTGGCGGTAGCGAGGGGCACTCACGTCTTGGGGTTTCTTTTGGACAGCCCCAATAGATTTAGGACGAAATTCCGTTTTTCAAGGGGGAGAGAAAAAGTTTTAGACCTACCCGCCCCCAACGCCCGGCATGCGCCACAGCAGCCATTCGCCAATGGTAGCTAATGGAGCTACGTTTTCATGTGTTCCGAGACGACTGAATGGGGATGGTGCGTGCGGCGGGCGAGGTCACGTGACAATCGGGTACGGCGGGCGATTGAGTTCCTCCGAGTAGCACTCATAGGCGCCGCGATTATGATTGCGGCCGTATTGTTCTTCCCTTTGATCAAATACGTATTCTTCGGCGGGCCACCGCTTCTGTTTCAAAATGTCATCAAGGCGGCGGGCCTCGCGGTCGCATTTATGATTTTTGTTCCGCTTCTGCTTTGGTCGATCGTGCAGGTGGTCAGCGGGCGCATGTGGCGGCGCCCGAAATAGCCCGGAAAAACGCGGATCAATTGAGCAAGTTTTGGTGCAAAGCGGACGTTGGCCGGCCAAGGCTTCCTTTAACCTCCCCCTGGCGGGGAGGTCGAAAAATGCGCCGCATTTTTCGGGTGGGGGGATGCCGCCGCCTGCACGATGCTGTCGACCACGCGATCAAGCTCGCGTAAGACTTCGCCGTTTGCGAAGCGTAGGACACGATAGCCTCTGGAATTCAGATAGGTCGTTCGTTCTGCATCATAAGCGACAGCCGCGTCAGCGCCGTGCTGGTCGCCGTCCAATTCAACAATGAGTTTTGCACTGTGGCAGCAGAAGTCTGCGACGTATTTGTCAAAGGGGACTTGGCGACGAAAATGCAAGCCACTGCGCTTTAGATCGCGCAGGCGTGACCAGAGGGTGCGTTCCGCATCCGTGAGATTACTCCGCAGCAGCCTGGCAAATTTGTTTGCCATACCCCCACCCGATCCAACTTCGCTACGCTACGCCGGATCGACCTCCCCGCAAGGGGGAGGTTAAAGAAAGTGACGATTTCTCACTAGTCTTGCCAAAAATAAAACCGCCCGGAGATTTCGGCCTGATGGGCACGGGGTGTTCCTAGCAGATAACGCCGTAAACGGTTTTTCCGCTCTTCAGGTCGATGCCAATAAAGCATTCGATTGATCCCTCAGGCGCCTTATCGCATTCGATATTGCCCCGCACGCGCATGACGTTGCCGTATCCAGCGCAGATGTTGGGCTTTTGCGATTTGGCGCTCATGTTTTCAAACATCTGCCGAGCCGCATCGCCATAAATACGAAAATTGATTTTAGCGTTAGACTTGGTGGGCGTCCCAGAATCTCCGAGACCACCGCTGTAGAGCATGAACTCACCCGTGAGCGGCTTCGGCTTCCAGCCGTCACCTGCGTTCGCGCAAACCATAAAAATGACCGCTGCGCCAAAGGTCATCACTGCCCGCATCCTTGCCCCCTGCCTAACCATCACGCGCAATCCTAAAACAAAACCGCCCGCGGAGGCTAATCCGCAGGCGGTTCCGTTCATTACATCAGGCGAATGGCTTATTCAGCCTTAGGCGCCTCAGCGGCAGCTTCTTCGGCTTGCTTCTTGGTCAGGTCTTCGCCGGTTTCCTGATCGACGATCTTCATCGACAGGCGCACCTTGCCGCGATCGTCGAAGCCAAGCAGCTTCACTTTCACGGTGTCGCCTTCCTTGACCACATCGCTCGTTTTGGCGACGCGCTTGGCGGCCAATTCCGAGATGTGGACGAGGCCGTCGCGGGGGCCGAAGAAGTTCACGAAGGCGCCGAAGTCCATCACTTTGACAACCTTGCCTTCGTAGATCTCACCGATTTCCGGCTCGGCCACGATCGACTTGATCCACTTCAGGGCGGCGCGGATCGACTCGCCATCGGCGGAAGCGATCTTCACGGTGCCGTCGTCTTCGATGTTGATCTTGGCGCCGGTC
>JARLIR010000108.1 GCA_031291635.1 Rhizomicrobium sp.
CGCCGTGCTCAGCGCCGTCGGTCACAACCTCCGCCTCATCCTCAACTGGCTGAGGCTTCTTTTGCGCCGGATCCTCGATGTGATCTTCGACCTCATCACGCCGCCCTCAGCCCTCAAACCGGCTTCTTAACAGACGACGAAGCAGACGCTTGTCAGCGCCCCCTCCTTGCCAGCCATTCGATCCACGAATGGGAGGAGAAAATGCGACTGCATATCTTTCCGGTTCTGGCGCTCACGGCTGCCGTTTTCGCGGTTGTTCCGGCTACGGCCACCGACACCAGCTCACTCAGTGCCTTCGTTCTAAGTTGCAAAGACGATTCCAAGGGCTGTCACTCGATTGCTGTCAACGCCATCATGTCGGCGCGCAACGCCAAATACGGTTGCATCCCGAAGGATGTCGACAACGAAACCGCAGCCGACAAGTTGCTGTATTGGCTGAAAGGTACGGCGAACGGCAATCCGAAATATGAAAAGGACGCTCTATCCGATTTGTTCTGGACTGGGGTTGACGAAATCTGGCCCTGCAAGGCCTAAGCGTTCAGCCGCTTGACGACCCGCGCCGGGTTGCCCACCGCTAGGCAATCCGGCGGGATGTCTTTGACCACGACGGCGCCAGCGCCGATCACGCTGCGGTCACCGATGGTGACTCCTGGGCAAATCGTGGCTTGGCCGCCGATCCAGCATTGCTTGCCGATCACCACGGGCAAAACGTCCTCCCATTCCAGCCGCGCCGCAGCCTCTAAGGGGTGGCGGGCGGTATAGATGTGCACGCCAGGGGCAATCAGGGTGTGGGCGCCGATGGTGATCTTGCCGCCGTCGAGAAAGGTACAGCCGAAATTGATGAAGACGTGCTCGCCCGCTTCGATGCGGGTGCCGTAATCGCAATGGAAGGGCGGTTCCAGATAAAGGTCCGGGGCCGCGTTGGGGCAGAGCTCACGAATGATCGCCTGCATGTTGTCGCCGTGATATTCGCTGATGTTCAGGCGGTACAGAATCCGCTTCACCTTTTTGCGGATGGCGATCATCTCGTCGCAATGGGCGTCGAACCGCTCTCCGGCGAGCATTTTGTCTTCTTCGCTTTTCATCATGGGTCTTTCGCGGCGGCAACCGAAAAAGACCACGCGGGATCGCGCTTGGCAATGCGCAGCATTGTGCCGAAGCCTGCCGCTCTGCTAAGGGCCGTGGGGCCGCCTCTTCCCCCGGTTTCGCATGCTCCTCCGCGCCCTTGTGTTCGCCCTTGTTGCCACTGGTGCCGCGATGGCGGCCGATCTGCCCAAAGCCTGGGTCGATGCCGCCACCGGCCATCGCATCGTGCGGCTATCTGAGGAGCCGGGCTCCACCAGCCTCTATTTCAATTTCAATGCCTACACGCGGGATGGCAAAACCGTGGTTATCGCCACGCCGACCGGCATCGCGGCGGTGAACCTTGCCAGCCATGCTTTGACCAAGATCGTCAGCGGCAAGGTTCGGCTGCTTTTCGTCGGCCGCAAGAGCGGGCTCGTTTACTATGCCTCGGGCGAGGCCAGTTCAGCTGCCGCTAAGACGATCTATGCCGTTTCGCCCCAGGGCGGCCGCGCGCATGTCATCGCAACCATTGCCGCGGGCACCATCCAGAGCATCAATGCGGATGAAACGCTGCTAGCCGGAGTGGAGGAATTTGGCGCTGCGGAGATCGGCAGGGACGGGCTGATGCACCAAGCGGAGGGCGCACCGCTCGCCAAAGGCGCGATGATGAAAGCGCGGCTGGAAGCCAATATTCCCATGCGCATCTTCACGGTCGAGATCAAGACTGGTGTGGTCCGCACGGTGACGCAATCGCACGATTGGCTGAATCATCTCAATTTCTCGCCCACCGATCCCAACCTTTTGCTCTATTGTCATGAGGGCGAGTGGCATCGCGTGGATCGCCTCTGGCTCATTCGCACCGATCTGCCCGACGCCAAGCCGCTCAAGCTGCACAGCCGCAGCATGGCGATGGAAATCGCGGGCCACGAATGGTTTTCCCATGACGGCAAATGGATCTGGTACGATCTGCAGACCCCGCGTGGGGAAGATTTCTGGGTTGCGGGTTACGAGATCGCCAGCGGCAAACGGCTTTGGTATCATTTGGCGCGCAACGAATGGTCGGTCCATTACCATTCTTCACCGGCCACAGCCGAGGCGCCCGACAGCGCACTGTTTTCCGGCGATGGCGGCGATAACACGATGGTGGCCCATGCCCCGGACGGCAAATGGCTCTATCTCTTCCGCCCGGTTTTAACTGCCGAAAAAGATGTCAGTGACCATGCTGCGGCCCCGGACGCCTTGATCCACACCGGTCATTTCGAGGCCGAAAAGCTGGTCGATATGAAAGACCATCAATACCATCTCGAGCCCAACGCCAATTTCACGCCCGACGGCAAGTGGCTGATCTTCCGCTCCAACATGCTCGGTGCGGCACAGGTTTATGCCGTGGAAGTCGCCAAAACGCCTTAGGACAAGGGCCGGAACGGGTTCAGCTTACCCGCAGCGCTGCGGGTGAAGCTTACCACCTTCTCCGCGCTGGCTACCGGTGACGGCAAACCGGCCTCGCGCAAAGCGGCGTCCATCTTGGCCACCAGCCGCGCTTCATCGATCGGTTTCTCCGCGCGATAGAGGCAATGGGCGCCGCGCTCGGTCTGCTGGATTTGGAATTCCAAGATATCGTGCTGCTCCAGCACCGCCAGTTCCAGCGTCACCGGATGCATGGAGATGTCGCCATATTGAAAGCGGTCGAACCAGCGGCCGTGCACTTGGCGCACCTTGGTGTGCTGTGAGCCGCAAGGGCAGGGCTCGTCCGCCAGTTCGAAAATATCATCGATGGCATAGCGGATGATCGGCAGCGCCTTGTTGTAGAGGTTGGTGAAGTAAATCCCTTCGGACAACTGCCCGGGCTTGATGGGCTCTCCGGCGCCATCCACCGGCTCGATGATCACCAGATCTTCGCAGATGTGATAACCGCCTTGACGGCAGGCAAAAGTGCCGCCGCCTTCGGAGGTGCCCCAGCAGGTCAGAATATCCGCGCTCGGCCAGGTCGCTTGGGCCAGATCGTAAAACGCCTGCGGCAGCTGCTCGCCACCGAGATAAAGAATGCGCGGCGAAATATTCAGCCTGCCATCAGCCTGCGCTTGGCACAGTTCTGCAATCACACTGGGATAGGTGAAGAGGAAATGCGGCTGGGCTTGGTTCAGCTTGGCGTAATTGTCGGGCAGAGCGCGCCAGCCGGAAAGGTTGGTGGTGGGGTTGTTGGGGTTGGTAAAGATGCGGCTCAGCACGAAGGAGCCGTGGCTGGAGGTTTCCCCGCCCACCGTCGCCATGCGTACGCCGCCCGGCACCTCCACGCCCTCCGCCGCCAGGGTCATCAGCGAGGCGAAGAAGCCGCGCGCCATCCCGGCCCACAGCCGGGCCAGGGAATCGAAATCATAGACGAACAGTCCGGGCCGCCCGCCAGTACCGCCGGAGCAGAGCAGCACATGATCGCTCCAGATATAAAACTGATCGGTCATCGCTTGCAGCGCTTGCTCCGCTTCGGCGCGGCTAGCACCCGGCACGGTAACGATCTCGTCCCAATGCTCCATCAGTTCATGTTTGGTCATCACCGGGATGCGTTGCAGATCGGCGAGGGTGGCGGTCTCGGCATCAATGTGAGCAAGGCGCGCCGCATACCAAGGCGAATGGGTCTTGGCATGCGCCAGCATGGCGCGCAGCGCGGTGGTGCGATGGGCATCGATCTCGTCGCGCGACCAGCCGATGGCATTCAGCATCTGCGGCAGCAGCGCGTAGAGATGGGCGAAATGCGCCGCCCGACGTGCCGCCACGGGAATCTCGGAGCCAGTCGCTGTCATATCGTTCATGAGCTCAACCCCACCAAAAAAGGCGCCATCCTTTTCAACGGCTTAGCGCACATCCTCGCGTTGCGAGAAAGCCAATAAAGCACAATCTTAAGGAGAAGTCGGCAGGAAGGAAAGGTGATTAAGGCGTCGCCTATGGCTGCGTTTCGCAAGCCGTGGTGACGGCCCGCGCACCACCCGCTTGCAGCCAAGCCTTGCGCGCTCAGCATGGCAGCAAAATATTTGCACCGCGATGGCTTTTGCTATGGTGCGCGCAACGCAACAACAAGGCGGC
>JARLIR010000109.1 GCA_031291635.1 Rhizomicrobium sp.
GCGCATGATTTCGCCAATCTGGCGGCAGCGCCGGAAGTGGTGCTGACCCGGGCGCAAAAAGCGCAAGGCACGCCGATGGTGGCGTCGCGCTGGCTGCAACGCCTGACGCAATTGACGCGCGGCCTGGGCATTGAGCCAGGTCTGGCGCTTGATCCGGACTATCGCCGGATAGCCGCGGCCTTTGACGAGCCGGGATTGCCTGCACCGGAGCGTCCGCCTTACCCCAAGCCACCTGTGGCCGCGCGCCCGCGCGAAATGAGCGTCACCGATGTGGAAAAATGGGTGCGCGATCCTTACGCCATCTATGCCAAGAAGATCTTGCGCTTGCGCAAGCTGGATCCGCTCGACGCGCCAATCGGTCCGCTGCAACGCGGCTCGGCTTTGCACAAAATTCTGGAACGTTTCATCACCGAATACCCGGCGATGCCGCCCGACGCCGAAGCCAAGCTGGCGCGGATTACCGAAGAGGTTTTGGCGGGCTTGCCGAGCGCCACCTTGGCGCTGTGGCGGCCACGGTTTTTGCGCGCCGCGAATTGGTTCATCAGTGAAGAACGCCAGCGCCGCGAAGCCATTGCTGAAAGCTATGCCGAAGTGCGCGGGAAGCTCGTGCTAAAAGGTCCGGCAGGCGAATTCACGCTGCATGGCATCGCTGACCGCATTGATCGCTTGCGCGACGGCACCGCCGCCATTCTCGATTACAAAACCGGTGAAGCGCCCAGCGCCAAGCAGGTCAAAACCCATTTGTCGCCACAGCTGTCGCTGGAAGGCGCCATGCTGAAAGAAGGCGGCTTCAAGAATGTGCCGCCGTTGGTGCCGTCGGAACTGACCTATGTGCAAATCAGCGGCGCCGCCAAGGCAGGCGAATTCAAAACCGTTGCTGCGGATGCCGCCGTGCTGGCTGCCGAAGCGCTGGAGCGCCTGATTGGCCGCGTGGCGCTGTTCGATGAAGCGAGCACCGGATACGCTTCACGCGTAGCGCCGGTACGGGTCGATAGCGATGGCGATTACGACCATCTGGCACGGGTGAAGGAATGGTCGCTGAGCGGATGGAGCGGAGAATGAACGCCGCCGAGCCACAACTCTCCGCTTGGGTCGCCGCCAATGCCGGAGCGGGCAAGACCTATACGCTCGCCGCCCGGGTGACACGGTTGTTGCTGGCGGGGGCGCCGCCGGAACGTATTTTGTGCCTGACCTATACCAAAGCCGCCGCCGCCGAAATGTTCGACCGCTTGTTCAAGCAGCTGGGCGAATGGTCGATGCTGTCGGATACGGCGCTGGCCGAACGCATTGGCAAGATCGGTGCCGATCCAGGCGGAAAAGAAGAGTTGCGCGCGGCGCGGCGGCTATTCGCCAAAGCTTTGGAAACCCCAGGTGGCCTGAAAATTCAGACCATTCACGCCTTCTGCCAATATGTGCTGGGGCGCTTTCCGCTCGAGGCAGGTGTGCCGACCTCGTTCCGCGTGCTTGATGACCGTTCAGCGGCCGAGTTGATGGCGACAGCGCGGATGCGGGTGTTCGCGCGCGCTGCTGGTGGCGATGCCGAGATGCAGGAGGCCGTCAGTTTTCTTGCCACGCGCATGAGCGATGCCAAGCTGCAACAGGTACTGGACGCCGCTCTGGGGCCGGATCGCGGCAAGCTGGATCGTTTTTTTGCCAAGGCCGGTGGACCAGAAGAAGGTTGGTCTGCGGTGTTGCGCCAAGCTCATGGCGCAGGTGCCGACGACACGCCGGAAAATCTCGCTGGCGAATTCTGCGCCATCCTCAAGAATGAAGATGACCTGCTGCGCCAGACCATCGCGTGGCTGTCCAGCGGCAGCAAGACCGATCAAGAGCGCGGCATTGCTTTGGCAGCCGCCCAAGAGATGCTCGATGACGCCGAACGCTTCGACGGCATTTGCAGCATCGCTTTGACCAAAGATGGCAGTTTGCGCAAAACGCTGGCGACCAAGAAATTGCAGGAAGCACGGCCCGATCTTGGTGAATGGCTGGCCGCACTTGCCGAGCGCGTCTTAGATACCGTAACGCGGCTCAATGCGACCAAGGCGGCAGCGTTGGCGGAGGCTTCGCTCACCGTCATCTATGCGGTGCGGGATATTTATGCGGCGGAAAAGCGGGCGCGCAATTTCCTCGATTATGACGATTTGATCATTCGCACGCATCATCTGTTGAACGCCCATGGCGCCGCGTGGGTGCTGTACAAGCTCGACGAAGGTATCGATCATATCTTGATCGATGAAGCGCAGGATACCTCCGGCCTGCAATGGGACATCATCCAGAAGCTGACGGAAGAATTCTTTTCCGGCGAAGGCGCCGAGCGCGGCCTGCGCACACTGTTTGCCGTGGGCGACGAAAAGCAATCCATCTTCAGCTTCCAAGGCGCTGATCCCAAGCAATTCGAAAAGCGGCGGGCGTTTTTTGCCGCCCGCGCCGAAGAAGGCGGCCGCGAATTTCTTTATCAACCCTTGCAGGATTCCTGGCGCTCGGCACCGGAGATTTTGCAATTCGTCGATGCCACCTTTGCTTCCGAGGAAGCCCGCGACGGGCTGACCTCGTCGACCGCGCCGATCAAACACAACGCGCTCAAGACCGATCTCAAAGGCTGTGTCGAATTCTGGCCGCCTTTGACGGTGGGCGATGCCGCCGACCGCGATCCCTGGGATCTTCGCCCCGTCGATATGGCGGAAGAGGAAAGCCCGGTGGCGCGGCTGGCCGACCAAATCGCCGGGCGCATCAAAGCCTGGCTCGATCAAGGCGCGGCCCTGCCCGGCCATAAAGCGCCGATCTCCGCTGGCGACATCATGATCCTGTTGCCACGGCGCGAACCCTTTGGCAGCGAGATCATCCGCCGCTTAAAGGAACGCGGCGTGCCGGTGGCGGGGGCCGACCGCATCGTGCTCACCGAGCAAATCGCCATGATGGATTTGATTGCGCTGGGCCGTTTCGCGCTATTGCCGGAAGACGATCTGAATCTCGCAGCCCTGCTGCGCTCGCCGTTGATTGGGCTGTCCGAGATCGACCTCTTCACGCTGGCGCATAATCGTGGCGGTAGCCTGTGGGATTCTCTCAGTGCGCGGCAGAACGATTTTGCCGAAGTGTTTGGCTTGCTGCAGCGCGTGCGGGCGCGGGCCGATTATGCCCCGCCTTATGAGTTTTATGCCGAAGCGCTGCTGGACGGACGGCGCAAGCTGCTCAAGCGCCTGGGCGCCGAAGCGGGCGATGCCATTGACGAATTTCTTTCGCTGGCGCTGCAATATGAGACCGCGGCGACGCCTTCGCTGGAAGGCTTCCTGCATTGGATCGAAACGGGTGCCGACGCCATCAAGCGCGATATGGATCGCGGCCGGGGCGAAGTGCGGGTGATGACGGTGCACGGCTCCAAAGGTCTGGAAGCCGATATTGTCATCCTGCCCGATACCACGCGCCTGCCCACGGATTCGCCCGATCGCGGCAATCTTCTCTACACGGATGACGGTGTGCTCTTTCCGGTTTCCAAAGATGTCGCCCCTGCTGCGGTAGTGGAGGCCAAAGCGGCGCTGGAGGAAGCAGCCCTTAAGGAATACCGCCGCCTGCTTTACGTGGCGCTGACGCGGGCGCGCGAACGCCTCATCATTTGCGGCTTCGAAAACAAGCGGGGCACCAAGCCGGGCTCTTGGCACATGCTGGCGCAGCAAGCCGCAGCAGCTTTGGGTGTCCCACGCGAAGACGGCGCCGTGATTTTCGGCGAAGCGGCCCTGGAGACAGTTGGCAAAACGGACAAGGCGGCGCCGGAAGCCGTCGCCATACCCACTTGGGCCAGCACCGCCGCCGTAAACGAGGAAGCGACACCCTGGTTGATCCGACCTTCGCAAGCGGCCGGTATGGACGAGCCCCCCAGCCCCTCGCCGCTGGGCTCCGGATCGCGGATTGAGCGCGGCCTCTTAGTCCACGCCATGCTGGCGCGCCTGCCGGAGGTGCCCGCGGCCCAACGCGCCACCATCGCCGCCCGCTTCCTCGCCGCCCGCGATGTCGAGGCGCCGGAGGCGATGATTGCACAGACGCTGGCGGTACTATCCCATCCGGCATTCGGCGCCGCATTTGGACCGGGAAGCCGCGCCGAGGTCTCGCTGGTGGCGGATTTGCCCGAGATCGGGCCCACCGCACGGGTCCATGGCCGCGTCGACCGCCTTACCGTAACCGCCGATGCGGTGCTGATCGTGGATTTCAAGACTGGCAAACCCATTGCCCAGGAAAGTGACGTGCCGCGTCTCTATGCAACCCAAATGGCCCTTTACCGAGCGGCGGCTAAGCGGATTTTTCCGGAAAAGCGGGTCTCCTGCGCTCTGGTGTGGACCGAAGGACCGCTGTTGTTGCCGCTTTCCGACGCCTTGCTCGATGCGGAGACAATACGCATTCATCAACGCCTTGACCCCGCGGGGGGGCGTACCTAGATATAGCGGGTCGCATTCGAGGATTTGTGTATGTCTGCTCCGATCAAGGTCACTGACGCATCGTTCCCGGCCGATGTTCTGAACGCCAAAAAGCCCGTTCTCGTAGATTTTTGGGCGGAATGGTGCGGACCGTGCCGCATGATCGCGCCGGCGCTTGATGAGCTTGCCACCGAACTCGGCGAGAAGATCACCGTCGTGAAGATCAACATCGACGAAAACCCGCAAACGCCGCAGAAATATGGCGTACGTGGCATCCCCACCATGATGATCTTCGCGCAGGGCCAAGTGGCCGCCACCAAAGTCGGCGCCCTGCCCAAGTCGAAAATCAAGGAATGGATCGAAAGCTCGATCTAACTACTTAGCCCCTGGCGGTCACCGCCGCTGGGGGTTGTTAACCACGCAGGCAGAAGCCCAGACTGCCGTTAAGGCGCGCGCAATCGACCCCGCTTTATCGTGGCGGGATGCGCGCTGATCTGGTTCCCCATCGCGACTGCGGACCCTGCAATGTTTGCTGCAAGGTGCCGATTATCGACGCGCCGGAAATGAAAAAAATGCCCGGCGTGCTCTGCCCCAATTGCGTGGCAGGTGTCGGCTGCCAAATCTACGAAACGCGTCCCGAAGTTTGCCGCGAGCATTATTGCGGCTGGCGGCATCTGGCCTTGCTGGACGATAGCTGGCGGCCCGACCTCTCCAACATCTATGTCGAATTGAAGTACTTGTCGGCGCAGGACTACAGCGGCTTTACCGCAGCCCACCCGACGGGACTGCGCATCACGCTACTGGGCGAACTCAGCGCCGAGCACACCGAGTTACTGGCCGCCAACATCGCCTCGCTGGTGGCAGGCGATATTCCGGTCGTTCTGACCGTTGCCGGGCCACCGGAGCAGATGCGCGGCGCATTGCTTCTCAATCCGATCCTGAAGCCCTATCCGAGCGACAAGGCCGCCTTTGCCGAGGCCTTGGCCGTGGTCTTTCGCGCCTGCCGGGACCTGCCCGCGCAACCCTACGCCTTCAGCTGAGGTAGCAGGCCAGGATTGCCTCCGCTTCATGGCGCGCCTTCAAAATGGCAATGGCTGTAAACTAGCGCCCGAGTGCTAGAAAAATGGCTCCATTTCGCGAGGACTTTACCATGATCCGTATTGCCGCCCTGATGACAGCAGCCGTCCTTCTGACCGGCGCCAGTGTTGCCGGTACCGACGTGAAGCTGCCGCCCTTCACCGCCATCGCTGTGCATGGCGGTGGTGAGGTGAAGCTATCCTATGGGCCGGTGCAGCGCGTTACCGTCATCAAAGGCGACACCAAAGTCGCGCAGATTCTCGTGAAGGGCCAAACGCTCGACCTGTCGCCCTGCACCGGCGTCTGCTGGGGCAGCCACGATCTGGTGGTCGAAGTGGTGCTGGCGAAATTGGACGCCGTCGATATTCATGGCGGTGGCAACGTCACCGCTCAGGGGACTTTCCCCACGCAGCCACACCTCAATGCCGAGGTTCATGGCGGTGGCGAGGCTGATCTGCGCGCCATCCCCTTCGACAGCGTGAACGCTGAGGTGCATGGCGGCGGTTCGCTGCGCGTCAAGGCGCTGAACACACTCAATGCCCAAGTCCACGGCGGCGGCGACGTCAGCTATGTCGGCCACCCGGCGCACATCGTCAGCCAAACCCATGGCGGCGGCTCGATCAACGGCGAGTGAAGCCAGGAACGTGAGTGCTCCGCCGGACCAACCGACGGAGCCTCAACAACTACTTGGCCAGCGGATCGGGACCAAAGCGGTTTTCGCCGCGCGTGCCGCGCAGGAAATAGAGTTCGATGAATGCCCACAGACCGATAAGGCAGACGAGAACATAAGCCACACCGCGCACGATGCCGACGGGACCGACAAA
>JARLIR010000110.1 GCA_031291635.1 Rhizomicrobium sp.
CTGTGCCGCAAACCACACCGCCAGATCGAGGCGGATGCGGTCGGCGATGTCTTCGGCGGAGCGTTTGTCGGCGTCCTGCTGCACCGCCAGCGTGGCATAGGGTGAGGTCAGCACGTTATAGGCCGTCAGCCCGGTCTCCACGCCATGCGTCACCACGGTGCCGGACTTGCCATCGGTCAGTTCGTATTCCGCCTTAATGGTGTCGTTGTAGCGCGTGATGGCGGTCTGGGTGACACCGCCTGTGGTGGTCTGGCTCTGCACGCCAATGGCTTCGGATTTGGTCGTCAGCGTGATGTGCAAATGATAGCGCGCGCCAGCGGGCTGATTGGCGCCATCGATCAGATCGGTCAGCCGTGTGCGCAGCTCATAGCCGAGCTTTTCCGACACCGGCTCGACATAGATCGACCGAAGATCGGCCTGCATGGCGCCTTTGGGCATGTCCGGCGTGCCGTAAAGCGGATGAAAGCCGCAAGCCCCGAGGAGCAGTGCGGATCCAGCAACAGCAAAGGCGGCCAGCGTTTTCATGCGACGATATTCACGATGCGGTTGGGCACCACGATCACCTTCTTGGGCGCTTTGCCGTCCAGCGCGCGTGTCACACTTTCAAGGGCGAGCGCCGCCGCTTCGACCTCGGCTTTGTCTGTGTCGGGGGCAATCTCTAACGTGCCGCGCAGCTTGCCATTGACCTGCACCGCGATGGTGACGGTGTGAATGGCGAGCAGTTCTGCTTCCGCTTTGGGCCAGGGCGCGGCGGCGACAAAGGGCGCGTGTCCCAAGGCATCCCAGCAGCTTTCAGCCAAATGCGGCATCATCGGTCCGATCAGTTGCACCAGCGCCTCCAAAGCCTCGCGGCGTTCGGCGCCCGGCGCGGCCCCAGCGGCACTTATAGCATTGGTCAGGGTGTAAATCTGCGCCACGGCGCGGTTGAAGCGTAGCCCAGCCAGATCCTCCGTTACCGCCGCGATGGCTTTGTGCACCGCCCGGCGCAGATCGGAGTTTCCGGTCACCGGCGTGCCCACCGGCGGCAGGCCTTCGGCTTCGCTGACCAGACGCCAGATGCGTTGAACGAACTTCCAGCAGGCGTCGGCGCCTTCCTCGGTCCATTCGATATCGCGTTCCGGCGGGGTATCCGACAGCATGAACCAACGGATGGTATCGGCGCCGAAGATGTCGATGATGGCTTCCGGCGCCACCACGTTTTTCTTCGATTTCGACATCTTCTCGGAAGGCCCGACGGTCACTTTCTCGTCGCTGCCTTTGACGAAGACGCCGCCGTCACGCTTATCGATTTGCTCGGGCGCCAGCCACAAACCGGCGGCATCCTTATAGGTCTCGTGGCAAACCATGCCTTGGGTGAAGAGCCCCGCAAACGGCTCGTCGATTTTGACGTAACCGGCTTTCTTCATCGCCCGCAGGAAGAAGCGCGAATAGAGTAAATGCAAAATCGCATGCTCGATGCCGCCGATATATTGATCGACCGGCAGCCAGTAATCGACCGCCTCTTGGTTGACAGGACCTTCCGCCGTGGTGTCGGTGAAGCGGGCATAATACCAGGAGGAATCGACGAAGGTGTCGAGGGTGTCGGTATCGCGTGTGGCTGCACCGCCGCATTGCGGACAGGACACATGCTTCCAGGTCGGATGCACGTCGAGCGGATTGCCCTTCACGGTGAAGGTCAGATCGTCCGGGGCTTTGACTGGTAATTGGTCTTCCGGCACTGGCACCACGCCGCATGTCGGGCAATGGATCATCGGAATCGGGCAGCCCCAAGGGCGCTGACGTGAGACCAACCAATCGCGCAGCCGGAACTGCACCTTGCGTTCACCGATCCCAGCCGTTTCCAGCCGCTTCAGGACTTCGGCTTTGCCTTCTTCGACTGTGAGGCCATCCAGGAACTGCGAATTGGCGAGCTTGCCGGGGCCGACATAAGCCTCGTTGCCGACGTCGAAGGTTTTGGGATCGGCCCCTTCGGGGATCACCACCGCGTTGACGGTCAGCTTGTATTTACGGGCGAAGTCGAGGTCGCGCTGGTCATGCGCCGGGCAACCGAAAATGGCGCCGGTGCCATAAGCCATCAACACGAAATTGGCGACATAGACCGGCAGTTTCCAATTGGGATCAAAGGGATGGGCCGCGGTCAGGCCGGTGTCGTAACCCAGCTTCTCGGCCTTCTCGATGGCTTCTTCGGCGGTGCCGATACGGCGGCACTCGGCCTGGAACTGGGCCAGTGTGGTGTCCTTATTGGCCAATTCCTCAGCCAAAGGATGGTCGGGCGAAATCGCCACGAAGCTGGCGCCGAACAGCGTGTCGGGCCGCGTCGTGAAGACGTCGAGACCTTCGTCATTCGACAGCCGAAAGGTAAAGCGCAAGCCCTCGGAACGGCCGATCCAATTTTTCTGCATCAGTCGGACTTTTTCCGGCCAGCGCTCCAGTGTGTCGAGGGCGTCGAGCAATTCTTGGCTGAAGGCGGTGATGCGCAGGAACCATTGCGACAACTTCTTGCGCTCCACCAGCGCGCCGGAGCGCCAGCCGCGGCCATCGATGACCTGTTCATTGGCCAGCACGGTCATGTCGACCGGGTCCCAATTGACATCGGCTTCGGAGCGGTAGGCGAGGTTCTCGCGATAGAAATCCAAAAACAGCTTCTGCTCGCGGGCGAAATAGGCCGGATCGCAAGTGGCAAATTCGCGGGTCCAGTCCAGTGACAAGCCCATCAGCTTGAGCTGATCTTTCATCGCCGCGATGTTTTCGTAGGTCCAGTCGCGCGGGTTCACATGCTTTTCGCGGGCCGCGTTTTCGGCGGGCAGGCCAAAGGCATCCCAACCCATGGGATGGAGCACATTGAAACCTTGAGAGCGCTTAAAGCGGGCGAGCACGTCGCCCATCGTGTAATTGCGCACATGGCCGATATGGATGCGCCCCGACGGATAGGGAAACATCTCCAGCACATAGCATTTGGGTTTGCTGTGATCGGTCGGCGTCAGAAAGACGTTGGCCGCGTTCCAGGCATCCTGCCAGCGCTGTTCGGAGTCTTTGGCATTATAGCGCGCCATGTGAGACGTGATCCTTCACGAGCGCGAACAGCTACTTCTGGCAAATCGCGCGAGCATCCAAGAGGGTCGTGTTTTGCGGCAAAAGCGCCGCCAATTCCAGACCTTAGACGGCGCTCGCGTGCGCTATTTCACTTGTCGGAGGATTTGGTCGCCAGACGCAGCTCGCGGGCGCGCGTCAGAATGGCATCGGTGAGCTTGGTGGCGGTATCGGGATTGGCGGCCGCATCGACCCAGCCATCGGCACCTTTAGTCTGGTGAAAGACGGCGATCTTCAGGCCATCGGCGCGCAAACGGCGGTCGAGGATGTAGACGGTCACCCGCACCCGGTCGGTCGGTGTGGCGGGCGCACTATACCAATCGGTGATGATGACGCCGCCAAAGGGATCTTCCGATTGCAAGGGCAGGAAGGACAGCGTGTCGAGGGTGGCGTGCCACAGATAGGAATTAACACCCAATGTGCGCTGGCCGCTCTCGCTGGAGATGGCGGTGGTGCCGGAATCGCTATCTTGGATGTATTTGGAGCTATCGCTGGACGAGCCGCAACCAGCCAAAAGAAGGCCACAAGTCAGAAGGGTTAAGGCGCGCATAGAGGGCGATCTCCGGGGAAACAAGGCATCGGCTTATAATGACCCACCCGCCTGCGCGCAACGCGGCGTCATCTGGCCTGACACAAATTCAGCCACTATGATCAAGCTTTAACGAAGCAGCGGCGGCTTCCGGGTAGAGTGGGGATCATGAAAACGAGTTTGTTTGTCACGGCTGCCTTGGTGGCCGCGCCGGCCTGCGCTGGCGTTTCGCCGCTTAACGTCGATCTCGACCCGGTCAGTCTAAGCCTTGGCGGAACCGCCTATGGCGCCATATTCTCGCCAGATCTGCCTAAAGTCTCTGGCGGTGCCGAGCAACGCTGGGCCACAGGCGCCGCGGATGTCTCGCTCAAAGTCTCGCGCGATTACGACAGCGGCCTGTCTCTGGCGCTCAAATCCAGTTTCGAAGTGGCCCGAGACCGTTTGTCCTATGACAATTACGGCGGTGCCTTGGTGCAGAAGGTCTATGGCTCGGCCCAGACCGGGCTTGGCACCGTCGAAATCGGCATGACGGACGGGGCGGCCTATGCTCTGGCCGTGACCGGACCGGTGGTCGACGACATCACTTCAATCGAAAACTCCAATACCTCCTTCTTCATCGATCCCTCGACGGGGCGGGCTTTCACCGAGCTTTTCAGCGTCTCGAGCGGGGTCGAATCCTCGCTGAACTATGCCAAGCTTTCCTATTACACACCGCGCATCATGGGGCTGGAGCTGGGGCTCTCCTACACGCCCGCAGAAAACCGCGAGGTCATTCCCTTCCTTAACAACGGCCCACAGGCCGAAAACCGCCAGAAGAGCATCTGGGAATTTGCCCTCAGCTATTCGGAAACCTTTGATGCGCTGTCGGTCGGCTTTTATGGCGGCGCCTCCTTTGCTCATGGCGACGGCAAGCTGGCAGGCGATGCCAGCCTCACCGAATGGGGTGTGGGCACCGAGCTCGATTACCAGCTTGATGATGATTGGAAATTGGCGGTCGGCGGCGCGTATCGCCATGCCAACACTTTTGGCTTCGATATCTATGATGCCCGCACCACGGGCGGCACCGAAAGCGCCCATCTCAGTTCGACGCTAAGCTATGGCGACTGGAGCATCGGCGGCGAATTTGGCCGCGGCACTGCCGATGGCGGCGTGGCCGGGCCGGTGATCGGGCTGAAAGCCTGGCAGGCCTCGGTGGGCTATAGCTTCGATAGCAATTGGCAAGTCACTACAGGCTGGCAAAACCTCAGCTATGACCGCAACAACGGCGCCTTCTATGATGGTTCCCGCGCCATCTCCATGCACGCCGCGTTTCTGCATTTGAAGTTTAAGGTCTAGTCGTCATAGCCGGGCTTGACCCGGCCATCCACCGGCAGCGCCTTTGCGCCGCCAATTACGCTCGTCACAACCTGGATGGCCCGCTGTTGCGGGCCATGACAATCACAGAAAATCACTCTTCTTCAGCGCGCTCAGCAGGCGAATGCCTGCCGCCGCTAACGCTTCCGTCGCGCCTTCTTCGCGGTCGACGATGACCAGCGCGGTCTCGACGATGGCGCCGGCTTGCCGCGCCACCTCCGCCGCTTTGATGATCGAGCCGCCGCTGGTGGCGACATCGTCCACGATCATGACGCGCTTACCCGAGAGGCTTTCGCCTAGGGCCAAACCCTCGACCAGATCCTGGGTGCCGTGATCCTTGGCCTTCTTGCGTACGAAAAAGCTGTTCACCGGCTTGCCGTCGTGGTGGCTGAGCGCCGCCACACAAGCGATCACCGGCACCGCGCCCATCTCCAAGCCGCCGATATAATCGACGCTCTCGCTGCGAATGCGCACCAGCAAAGCTTGCGCCGAAAGATAGGCGCCTTTCGGTTCCATCATGGTGGGCTTCAGGTTGAAGTAGAATTCGCTCTCGGCGCCGGAGGCCAATTTGAATGTACCGCGCCGGTAGGAGCGTTGCTTGATGACCTCGACCAGCTCGGGAAAATCCGCCACCGCACTCTCCTGCATAAAATCGACCCGAACATCCCCATGCGATAGGGCAGGGTCAACTCTTTTCAGGCTTTGAGCGCGCCAATCGCGGCAATCCCGCAAAAACTCGCCAGCCGCCCGGCATTTTTCGCTGTGATCCCGCCTAAAGCATAGACCGGCAGCGGGCATAGCCGCGCCATCGCTGCGGCGCGCAATGGGCCCAGGCTGGCACCATCCGGATGGCTTTGGCTGGCGAAGACCACCGACAGGATCAAGGCGTCGACGGCGTCGGCTTTGCGCAGCGCCGCCAAGGAATGAGCGGAAGCGGTGATGATGAGAGAGGTTTGGGCGCGGATGGCGGCCGCTTCGCCAAGGCGCGCTTCGGGCAAATGCACCCCGTCGGCGCCAATTTGGCGCGCCAGCGCGATATCGCTCGCAATCAACTGGAAGAGACCCCGCGCGCGGGCCACCTCGCGCAGCGCCAGCGCCAGATTCCGGCGTTTTGCCGCCTCCCGCGCCCGCAAGATCACCATAGCGCCACGTGGCAAAGCCCGGGCCGCCGCCAGCGGATCGGCCAAGCGTTCGTCATCCGTCATCAGGATGAGGGCAGGAAGTTCAGCCCCGGCCGTCGCCGCCAGCTTTGCCGCCGCCCTTGCAAAATTCCGGCGTGAAGCGCTATCGCTCATCCCATGTCTTCCGTCTTCAAGCCTTCCATCACCGACAATCTGATCGCCATCCTGACGCGCATCGACGCCGCGCGAAAGGATGCGGTTGCGCCCGCGCCCGAGACCCATCTGATCGCTGTCAGCAAAACCCATCCCGCCGAGGCCATCCGCTCGGTTCTGCAGGCGGGGCATCGCCTCTTCGGCGAGAGCAAGGTGCAAGAAGCCCAGGCCAAATGGCCGGCCTTGAAAGCTGAATTTCCTGACGTTGAACTGCACATGGTCGGTCATTTGCAGAGCAACAAGGTGCGCGAGGCGGTGGCGATTTTCGATGCCATCCATTCGCTGGATCGAATCAAACTCGCCCATGCGCTCAAGGCCGAATGCGAGCGTAGCGGCAAAAACCCCCTGCTGTTCATTCAGGTCAATATCGGCGAAGAGCCGCAAAAATCCGGCGTCGCGCCCAAGGACACGTTGGCTTTTGTCGCTGAAGTCCGTGCCTTGGGCCTCAATCTGCAAGGATTGATGTGTGTGCCGCCTGCCGAGGCATCGCCCGCGCCCTATTTCGGTCTGCTCAACACCTTGGCCGCCGAAGCGGCGCTGCCGCTACTCTCGATGGGCATGAGCGATGATTTCGACAGCGCCATACGCTTCGGCGCTACCCATTTGCGCATCGGCACAGCGATTTTCGGTGAACGGGATTATTCTAAGCCGGACGTCAATTAGTCGGCGGCAATCAGCCGACCAGCGGTGCGATAAGCTTTGGTCACCTGCTGGCTGACAATATCGGCGGTTTCCTCGGCCATAGTGCCGACTTTTTGACCTGCGGCGAGCGTTATAGTCGCTGCGTCGGGTTCGCTGCTGGCCGGTTTGACCGCGACTGGCGTATCGGCAGAGGCCACTCCCGTAGTCGGCGTGTCGTCGCCAAAGGCCATGGCATAAACCGTGTCACCGACACCTTTGCCAGTCAGTTTTTGCAGCATCAGATCGCCCATGGACGAGGCCATCCCCAGCGGCCCACCATAAAGCGTGTCGCCCACCACCTTGGCGGCGGGGCTGATGCTGTCGCCGGTCAAATGGCGGTAAAGGGTCGAAATTACCGGGATATGCTGCAGCGGATTGGCAATTGCTAGCAGGTCTGAAAAGCCGAAACTCTGGCCATCCGTCTTCGCCGCCGCGATCGCAGCGCCGGGCCCCTGAGCGATGGGGTTGTACTGATGGGCGGAGTAATTGATTCCAGGCATAACCCAGTCCCTAGCAAGCCTCTTGCCAAAGCGAGACTCAGGGTTTTCCGCCACCTAGAGTTACAGGGGTGCGGCAAATTATGCCGGATGAGGCAATTGCGGTCACCAATCCTTCCTAGGGGATTGTCCTAGAGCAGATGTCCGGCCTTCAGCGCCTTGGTGCGTAGATAGGCTTCGTTATGGCTGTTGCTGGGGAAGCTGTGCGCCACGCGTTCCACCACGGCGATGCCGGCAGCGTTGAGGGCCGCAATCTTGTCGGGATTGTTGGTAAGCAGGCGGACTTGGTGAAAGCCCAGCAGTTCCAGCATCCGCGCCGCCACAGCATAGACCCGCTCATCGGCTTCAAAACCCAGCCGCTGATTCGCTTCGATGGTGTCAAAGCCTTGATCTTGCAGGCGATAAGCCCGCAGCTTGTTGATCAAGCCGATGCCGCGGCCTTCTTGGGCGAGGTACAGCACGACGCCGCCGCCTTGCTTTTCGATGGTCTCGATGGCGCCGCGCAACTGGGCCCCGCAATCACATTTCAGCGAACCCAGCAAATCGCCGGTGAAGCATTCCGAATGCAGCCTGGTTAGCACCGGATCGCGAGGATCGCCGATCACGATGGCGTAGTTTTCTGGCGCCCCATCGCCAGCCCGGAAGGCCACCAGCTCGGTCTTTTCAGCGCCGGCCAAGGGCACATGCGCCCGTGTCACTACCTGCAAATCTGCGGCGGCCACCGCATCGTAATCGAAGATATCAGACAGGCTGAGGGCAGGGCCGCGTCCTAACGCGCCTTTCACCAGCACCGCCGCCGGTAACAAGCCCGCGAGCTTGCTGAGTTTAACCGCCGCAGCGGCGGCTTTTGGCAGCTTGCTGCGCAAGGCCGCAAAGGGGCCTTTCATCGGGTGGTCGAGATCGCTGGTGGGGTCGGCAATGGTCATCAAATCGGCCACAGCCATGCCAGGCTTGATCGCGAGCGCCACAACCTCCGGGGTATAGAGGCGGATCTTCAACGTCCGGGCCCGCGCATGGGACAAGAGTAAAACCGGCTTTTCCAGCCTTTTCAGCTGCTTGGGTGCCAAAGTCTCGACTGCATAAAGGCTATGGAGCGAGCGCTCGACAAGCTGCACCGGGCGGCCCGCGCGCAAGGCATCGATCGCCTCAGCCACCCTGTCTGTGGGCGACAGATCGGTGGGGGAAGACGATTTCTTAGGGGGAAGTTTGGAGCTATGGGGCATAACGCTCCCCCAATACACCGCGCGCCCGAAACCGGATAGAGTCCGGCTGCTTCGCTAAACCCTTAGGAACGATCATGACGAGCGCCAAGCGCGTACTCTTGGTGGAAGACGACGCCATGCTGCGCGATTCCCTGGCCGAACAGCTCGCCCAGGAGAGCGCCTATGACGTCGTAACCGCCCCGGATTGCACTTCTGCCCGCGCCGCCGCCGCCGAGGGTCTGTATGAATTCATGATCCTGGATGTTGGCTTGCCCGATGGCGACGGCCGCGAGCTCTGCAAGGCCTTGCGGGCCTCCGGTGTGACCTGCCCAATTGTGCTGCTCACCGCTGCCGACAGCGATGCTGACACCATCCAGGGCCTGGCTTCCGGCGCCAATGATTACATCACCAAGCCCTTCCGTTTTGCGGTGTTGATGGCGCGTCTGCATGCCCATTTGCGTAGCCACGACCGCAACGAAGAGGCGATGTACAAAATCGGGCCTTACACCTTCCGGCCCAGCGCCAAGTTGCTGCTCGATGCGGCTGGCCACAAAATCCGGCTGACCGAGAAAGAGACCAATATCCTCAAATACCTCTACCGCATGGGCGAGACAGTACCGCGCGAGACTCTGCTCAACGAGGTCTGGGGCTATAATCCGGCGGTCACCACCCACACGCTGGAAACCCACATTTACCGCCTGCGCCAGAAGATTGAAGAAAATCCGGGTGAAGCACGCATTCTGGTCACCGAAAGCGGCGGCTACCGCCTGATGCCGTAACGAGTTACCGATGACCCTTCAAGACGCCCTCGGCCTGCATCGTGCGGGCCGCTTTTCTGAAGCCGAACAGGCTTATCGCCAGCTTTTGGCCGTGCAGCCCTCGCATCCGCATGCGCTGCATTATTACGGCGTCTTGCGGGCGCAGCTGGGCGATATGGCCGGATCCGCCGAGCTGGTGCGCCGCGCTCTGACGTTGATGCCGGACGATGCTTTGGCGCATTTTCATCTCGCCGAAGCCCTGCGCGAACTTGGAGGTGCTGCCGAGGCCGCCGAGCATTTTGCTGCCGCGACGCGGGGGCGGCCCGATTTTGCCGAGGCTTATGCCGGTTTGGCCGCCATGCTGGTGGAGAGCAAAGCCTGGGACCCAGCGCTTGCGGCCGCCGACAAAGCCTTGGCGCTGAAGCCGGAGCTGGCAGTGGCGGCGATGGCGCGTGGGCGCTGCCTTAGCGAATTGCAGCGGTTGGACGAAGCGCTCAGTGCCTTCGACCAAGCCATCGCGCTGGCACCGGGCTCCGAGGGCCTCGTCAATCGCGGCTGGGTGCTGTTCCAGCTCGGGCGTTTCGACGAGGCGCTGGCCGCGTTGGATCAGGCTTTGGCGCACGATCCGGGCGCCACGCTGGCGCATAGCAATCGCGGCTCGGTGCTGATGGCGTTGGGTCGTTCCGACGAGGCGCTCGCCGCCTTTCAACAAGGCTTGGCCGAAGATCCTACCGCTGTCGCAGCCTATTACAATTTCGGTGCGGCGCTGCTCACTTTGGGGCGCTATGACGCGGCCGTGGCGGCTTTCGATTCGGTCCTGGCCCTCGCTCCGGCGCATGGCGAAGCGGCCTATAACAAAGCTCGGGCCCTGGAGCTTTCGCGCAACCCAAACTTTTTGACGGCGCTGGAACAGGCCGCAGCCATAGCGCCCGATCTCGGCCTGCCGGCCTCGCGGCTGTTCGTGGAAAAATCCTTGCGCTGCGATTGGCGCCAGCGCGACGAAGATCTGGCGCATCTGCTGCAACTGAGCCGCGACGGACAGCTCGTGGACGTCGCCACCGTGATGGGGGCCGTCGATGATCCGGCGCTGCATCTGCAGGCGGCGAAGCGAGCGGCTGGTCTGGCGCGTGCGCCACTTTACCGGCCGCAAGCCGCGCGGCGCGAACGCTTGCGCATCGGCTATCTCTCGCCCGATTTTCGCAACCATCCTGTCGCCCACCAGATCGTTGAAGTGCTGGAGCGGCATGACCGTGCCCGTTTCGAGGTGATTGGACTTTGTACCCAAAGCGAGGAGCCGTCGCCCATCCGCGCCCGCCTGATCGCGGCCTTCACGGAATTTCACGAACTGGAAGGCCTCACCGATCAGGCCTTGGCCGAAAAGATCGCGGCGCTTGATCTCGACATCCTGATCGATCTCGGCGGCTATACCCAGATGACGCGGTTGACGGCGCTGGCCGCCAAGCCCGCCCCAGTGACGGTGGAATATTTGGGTTATCCCGGCACCACCGGCGCTGCCTATATCGACTATATTCTGGCGGATGCGTATTGCCTGCCGCCGCAGCAAGAGGCCTTTTACAGCGAAAAAATCGTCCGTTTGCCGGGCTGCTTCTTTCCTGC
>JARLIR010000009.1 GCA_031291635.1 Rhizomicrobium sp.
ATTGACGTTGTGTTACCGCCTGTTGCGGCGCCCCAAACGGCCAGACCAGCCGCCAAACCCGCCACGTCATGGGTGCGGATATAGTCCGCTCCTTGGGCGTTTGCAAAAATTTCGGCGGCCAAGGTGGCGGCGGGCAAAGCGCTGGCCGGGAGGGCGTTTTTGAGGAAGGATTTGCGCGAGACCCCGATCAGGATCGGCAGGCCAAAGACACGCTTGAGGTCCGGAATGCGGCGCAGCATCTCGTAAGAGGCCTCAGGATCGCGGCTGAGGAACAGGCCCATGCCGGGATCGAGGATGAGGCGGTCGCGGGCGATATGGGCGCGTTCCAAAGCCTCCAGGCGCGCGGAGAAGAAGTCTACCACACGCTGAAAGATGGTCCTCGCCGGGATGTCGTCGACCGTGGCGCGGCCTTCGCTTTGAACGGCATGCATGACGATGAGGCGCGCGTCACTGTCGGCGAGGCGCGGATAGAGTTCGGGATGGGCAAAGCCGTGGATGTCGTTGAGATAGGCCACACCCTGATCCAACGCCCAGGCCTGCACCGTGGGTGAGAAGGTATCGATGGAGAGGGTTGCGCGCTCGGCGTGGAGGGCCGCCACCACCGGGGCCAGACGGGCGATCTCGGTCTCGGACGAGACGGCTTCCGCCTTGGGATTAGACGCCGCTGCGCCGAGATCGAGAATGGCGGCGCCATCGGCGACGAGCTGACGGCCATGCGCCAGCGCCGCATCAGTTTTCAGAAATTGGCCGCCGTCTGAGAAGGAATCGGTGGTGATATTGACGATGCCGAGGATGGTGGGCGTGATCATTTAACCTCCCCCTTGTGGGGAGGTCGAAAAATGCGGTGCATTTTTCGGGTGGGGGAAAGCCCATCCGGATAGGTCCGCCCCCCACCCCAAATTTGCTTCCGCAAATTTGGACCTCCCCACAAGGGGGAGGTTGAAAGAAGGGCTTGCCTGTTCGCGGTGTGCTGTGAGCGCCATGCGGACGTTTTAGAACGCCCGTTGTTGAATCCAAAATGGTGATCGCTGCCCTCTTTTCTGCCCCCCCTTCGGGGGGAAGTGGGCGACGCGCGGGAGCGCGGCGGTCGAAGGGGGCTGCTGGGGCGAGGCATGATCTTGAGAGTGTGCTTGGCGGCAAGGCCCCCCTTGCCGCCCTGCGGGCGGACTTCCCCCCAACGGGGGGCAGAAAGGTATGCGCTCACCTTCCCCTTGAGCGAGGGTGAAAAACAAAAAAAAGGGCCCAGGTTTCCCTGTGCCCTTTTGCAGTCTGGATGGCCGGGTCGGAGCCCGGCCATGACGATTAGGTTCAATGTCCCGGTTGTGGTTCCGGGGTCATGATGCCGCCGCGGGGGACGCCGGCGGAGGGCACGCTGGGGCCGGGGCCGCGTTGGGGCTCGGGCTCTTCGTAAGGCGTACGCACCGGCGGAATGCCCTTGAGCAGAGCGATGATCTCGTCACCCGACAAGGTTTCGTATTCCAAGAGGCCCTTCGCCAAGGCTTCCAGATCGGTCATCCGTTCGGTGAGGATCTGACGCGCCCTTGTATAGGCTTCGTCGATGATGCGCTTGATCTCGGCATCGATCTTCTGGGCCGTGGCTTCCGAAATATTCTGCGTGCGCGAGACCGAATGGCCGAGGAAGACTTCTTCCTGGTTTTCCGAATAGGCGATGGGGCCTAGCGAATCCGACATGCCGTAACGCGTAACCATGGCACGGGCAACGCGGGTCGCCATCTCGATATCGCTAATGGCGCCGGTCGTCACCTTGTCATGACCGAAGACCAATTCTTCGGCGAGACGGCCGCCATAGGCGACGCAAAGATCGGCCAGCATCTTCTCACGGGTGATCGAAAGATGGTCGCGTTCCGGCAGACGCATCACCATACCCAGGGCACGGCCGCGCGGAATGATGGTCGCCTTGTGGATCGGATCCGAGCCTTTGACCGTCAGCGCGATGATGGCATGGCCACCTTCGTGATAGGCCGTCAGGCGCTTTTCCTCTTCACTCATCACCATGGAGCGGCGTTCCGCACCCATCATGACTTTGTCTTTGGCCTCTTCCAGCTCGCTCATGGTGACGACGCGCTTGCCACGACGGGCGGCCAAGAGGGCGGCTTCATTGACGAGGTTGGCAAGATCGGCGCCTGAGAAGCCAGGCGTGCCACGGGCAATCACCTTGGGATCGACATCGGGAGCCAGGGGCACTTTGCGCATATGGACGCGCAAAATCTTCTCGCGGCCGCCGAGATCGGGATTGGGCACCACGATCTGACGATCGAAACGGCCCGGACGCAGCAAGGCCGGGTCCAACACGTCAGGACGGTTGGTAGCGGCGATCAGGATGACGCCTTCGGTGGATTCGAAACCATCCATCTCCACCAGCAACTGGTTGAGAGTCTGCTCGCGTTCATCATTGCCGCCGCCGAGACCGGCGCCACGATGGCGACCGACCGCGTCGATTTCGTCGATGAAGACGATGCAAGGCGAGTTCTTCTTGGCCTGTTCGAACATATCGCGGACGCGAGAGGCGCCGACGCCGACGAACATTTCCACGAAGTCCGAACCCGAAATGGTGAAGAAGGGCACATTGGCTTCGCCCGCGATGGCACGCGCCAGCAAGGTCTTACCCGTGCCCGGGGGACCAACGAGCAGCACACCCTTAGGGATACGCCCACCCAGGCGCTGAAACTTCTGCGGGTCTTTGAGGAAGTCGACGATCTCTTTGAGGTCATCCTTGGCCTCATCGACACCAGCGACATCTTCAAAGGTGATGCGGCCCTGACGCTCGGTCAGGAGTTTGGCTTTGGATTTGCCAAAGCCCATGGCCTTGCCGCCGCCGGACTGCATCTGGCGCAGGAAGAAGACCCAGACGCCGATCAAGAGGAGCATCGGGAACCAGTTGAGCAGCACGCTCAGCAAAGCGGGCATGCCTTCATCAGGCTTGGCCACCGTGACGTTGGTGCCCGGATGTTCCTTCAGCGTGTTCCAGAGGTTCTGGTCATTCTGCGGAATGGCGGTGGTGAAGGAGCTGCCGTTAGACAGATCACCCTTGGCCTGATCGCCTTGGATCGTGAGAGTCTTCACCTCTCCCGCGCTCACCTTTTGGGTGAACTGGGTATAGGTGAGAGCGGGCGTGGCGGCGTGCTGGCTCGAGTTCTGGAACAAGTTGAAGAGCAGAACCAGCAACAGCGCGATGAGGATCCACAGCGCTAAATTTCGGAGGTTGTTCAAGGCGATCCTTTCTCCGGGGACCAAAAAGAGGGCAATGATAGTCTATCGTATAGATAGGGCGATTTCCCGCCTTTGCCAGTTGCGAAAGGGTAAGGATTTTGGGGGGTGCCGTCTATCGTTAACGAAACCAATCGGGGCTGCGGACAAAGCTATTTGAACGTTCGGGCGGATTATGCCCCCGGGGCCTTAAGAGTTGGTTGGCGGTTTTGCCCGCTTTTGGCGATTTTCCAACGAAATCAGCAAGGTCACGGGGCCAAACAGCCGCGCTGGCTTAGGCGCCGGAGCGATGCGGCAGCCATGCAGGGTGCGGCCGCCGCCCAAACCGCCTGCGGCAATGGCAGCGAACAAGCTTCGCAGGCGATCAAAGCGCGGGCGGTAGGGATTGCTGGAAACCAGCATCAAAATCCCGGCCAAAGCCCGTAAAGCCAACTCGGCAGGGGCCTGGCCCAAAGCCACCGGATCAATGAGGACACCGCCCGCATAAGGACGGCAAGCCCGCGCCACCACCGCTTCGGCAGCAATCTCAAGCGACTGCCGTGCCCGCGCCAGATGGCTACAAGCCTCCACCAGCCGGGCGGGGGTGAGCCCCAGCGCCGCCAACTGCGGCCAAGCCTGACGCACCCGCACCCGGGCAAAACGGGGGTCGGCATTCATCGGGTCATCGATCCAAGGATGGTTTATGCCAGCGAGGTATTCGCGCAACACCGCGCGAGAAAACGACAGCAGCGGCCGCGCCAAGCGCAGCTCTGGAAAATTCGGGTCGGGAAACGGCGCCAGTGCCCGCATACCCGAAAGCCCATCGACACCACTGCCACGGCCGAGGCGGAGCAGAAAGGTCTCAGCCTGATCGTCTTCGCTATGCGCAACATAGAGAGCGGCGAGCTTTTTCTTGCGCATCGCCTCGCCCATCAAGCGGTAACGCAAGGCGCGGGCCGCAGCTTCGAGATTGTCGGATGTGGGCAAGGCGGTGTCGTCACGCAGAACGGTTCCGCGCAAACCCGCAGCACGCGCCCAGGCCATCACCTTCTTGCCTTCGGCTTTGGCTTCGGCACGCAGACCGTGATCGACGCAAAAGACCAGCGGCGGCGCCAAGCCTTGTGCCTTGGCCCAGTCGGCCAGCAGCAACATCAACGCCAGCGAGTCGCTGCCGCCCGAGACGCCAACCGCGGCGGGCCACACCGCCCCCGTCATCGCCAGCGCAAAACGAGCCCTCAGTTCGGAATTACTTGGGGCAGAATTTTTCGCGGCCATTGGCGGCCTGGGTGAGGATGGCGGGCGGGGCTTGTTTGTATTTGCCTTTGATCGCGCCAAGCGTGAGGCACCCTTCTTTTTTCTCGCCCAGACCGATCAGCGACAGACCCAGTTTCAACATGCTCTCCGCACCTTGGGTGCTGGTGGGATATTTCTTGATCTGCTCGGCAAAGGCCTGGGCGGCGTTGGTGTAATCCTTTTGCACATAGGAGATGTTGCCCACCCAATAGATCGCTTGCGGTGCCAGCGGATCTTTCGGATTGGCATCGGCAAACCCGCGGAAGGCGGCGCGCGCTTCATCGTAACGGGCGCGGGCGACGAGATTCATCGCCTCATCATATTGCGAGCGCGTGGCATCGGCCGGCGCAGTGGCTGCCGGCAAGCTGCCGAGCGTGCCACCACTGGGCAGAGCAGCTGGCGCGGCGGTTGCGGCGGCAGACTGCTGCGTGCTGCCATCACAGGAGAAGCTCGGCGGCGGAGCGGCGCCCGCGGCGGGAGCCGGAGCGGCACCCAAAATCTGGGCCGACAACGTGCAGAGCTTGTAATCAAAGTCTTTGCGTTGGGTTTCGAGACGATCCGTAAGCTGACGGACTTGGCCTTGTAGCGTTTCGCTGAGGCCGGTAGATTGGCGCAGCGCATTTTCCAAATCCTGCACCCGCTGGCGCAGTTCGGTGACGGCGGCGTCCTGATCGTTTTCGCGTTGCTCGGCTTTGAGGCGGGCGGCTTTTTCTTCGTCGCTTTCGCCGAACAGGCCGCGCACTTCGACCGCATGCGGAGCGCCGGCGCTCGCGGCTGCCGCCGGATGAGCGACAACAAGCAAGGCCGCCAAAGCGGTGCCCAATTTCCAATGCATCGGACGTCCCTTCATTGTCATCACGTCGCCGTTATAAGCCATAGCCGCCTCACGGAGAAATTACGCCTAAGACACCGTACAAAAAACAAAGGGGCGCCGTTGCCAGCGCCCCTGAGATCAAATCTTCCCGAACGAAATCAGGAATTCGCACCCGAAGCGATGACCGTCACGCCACGGCGATTCTGCGCCCAGCAGGATTCGGTCGACTCCGAACAGATCGGCTTTTCTTTGCCATAGGAAACCGTGTCCACGCGCGCGGCCGAAACGCCGAGGCTGACGAGGTATTCCTTCACCGCGTTGGCGCGCTTGGCACCGAGAGCGATGTTGTATTCGCGCGTGCCGCGTTCATCGGCATTGCCTTCGACGGTCACTTTGATGGCCGGGAACTTGGCAAGCCAAGCAGCCTGGCGCTGCAACGTCGCCTTATCGGCATCGAGCACGGCATACATATTATAGTCGAAGTGAACCGTGTCGCCGACGTTGACGCGCAGATCTTCGGCGCTGCCGGGAATGATCTTCGACACCGGCGCGGGCGCCGGGGCAACAACCGGAGTCGGTGCTGGCGGCGGCGGCGGCGGCTCTTTCGCACAACCGACAACAAAAATAGCAAGAACGGCAGCGGCCAGCTTCGGCCCGATTGCAAACTTCTTCATGGTTATCCCAACTCCTCAAGGATGCGCGCAAGCTGACTTTGAGAGCCCCGCGCTTCGATTTCGCACCTACCCCATTAACGCCCTCGGTCGCGGGGATTGTACGGATAATAGGCCTACTGGATCAAGGGTGACCATGCAGGATCCGAGGCATCTCCCGGTGTCGCAACACGCCGCAGATTACGTCCCGTGACATCCACCGACCAGATTTGCGAACCCCTGCCGCCACGGATTGTTCTGGTAAACATCAAGACGCGGCCGTTCGGTGCCCAGGTCGGGCCTTCATCTTCCCAGCCATTGGACAAGATTCGTTCGCCTGAGCCGTCCGGATGCATCACCGCGATGCCAAACTGTCCACCAGCTTGTTTGGTAAACGCGATGAGGTCGCCACGCGGGCTCCAGACCGGCGTGCCGTTCTTGCCTTCACCAAAGCTGATGCGATGCTGGTTCGAGCCATCGGCATTCATCACGTAAATTTGTTGTGAGCCGCCGCGGTCGGATTCAAAAACAATCTGCTTGCCGTCGGGTGAAAAGGACGGTGCCGTGTCGATGGCGGGGTCATAGGTCAGGCGCGTGGACTTGCGGGTGCGCAGGTCCATCACATAGACGTCGGAATTGCCGCCGCTCTCGAGTGTCATCGCCACCAGATTGCCGTCCGGTGAGAAACGTGGCGAAAACGTCATGTTGGGAAAGTCGCCGAGCTTCTCGGAACGGCCCGTCTCCAGGTCGAACAGCGTCACCCGCGGCTTGCCGGTGATATAGGACATATAAGCGATCATCTGGGCGGTCGGATTGAAGCGCGGCGTCAGCACCAAATAGCTGTTGGTCAGAAAGCTCGGATTGGCCCCGTCCTCATCCATGATGGCGAGACGCTTGACGCGCTTCAGCGGCGGACCCGATTCCGCGATGAAGACGATGCGGGTGTCGAAGTAACCCTTCTCGCCGGTGATGCGCTGATAGATGGCGTCCGAGACCATATGGGCGATACGCCGCCAATTGGTCGGTTGGGTGAAATACTGCAGCCCCAGCATCTGGCTTTCGCCATAGACGTCCCAGAGGCGAAAATCGACCCGCAAACGTCCATCCGGTTGCATGGCGACCTGGCCGGTAACGAGACCTTGAGCGGTGATGACGCGCCAATTCTGAAAGTTCGGCGCGACGTTAATATTCGCGATCTGATCGATATAGGATTTGGGGTCCAGCGGCTTGAAGAGGCCGGAGCGCTCCAGATCAGAACGCACCACCTTGGCGATGTCCTGGCCATGAGCGGCGTCAGCCGCGGTCGGCGCGACGAAATCGGGAATGGCGATCGGTAGCGGTTGGACGTTGCCTTGGTTGACGTCGACTTGCAGAGCCGCAAAACCCGGCTGGCAGAGCGCCATGGCTGCGAGTGCGATCAGAACACTAGCGAATTTGCGCATTGCTCTTTTCCTCATTGTTCCAGCTGGCGGGGATCGAAGTTGACGATAAAATTGCGCCACTGAGCATATCTATCGGCCGGGAGCTTATAAGGCGAACACGTATAAATGGCCCGACGCGCTGCCCCAGCGGCGGCGGCCATATAGGGATCGCTGACGACGGCCGCAGCAGTGTCTGGTGCTAATTGCGGCGGCTGCGCGACGGTTCCATCACGATTCAAAAAAACTTCGTATTTCACGATCAAACGCTCGGGATGGGGCGTGCCGGTGGGCGGGCTCCAGCAGCGGTAAATCTCGCTCATCAAGACGGAAGCGAGGTCGGCGGTCATAGCGGTCTGGGCGCCGACGCCTTGCACGTTGCGCGAGGCCGTTTTGGACGGTGTCTTCTTGGCCAGCAATTTCTGGATGTCGTTGATGTCGAACTTTTCGGCCTCTTTGGGCTTTTCCGGTTTGGGCTTGGGGGTCGGCTTCACATCCGGCGCCAGCTCGAATTTCGGCGGCGCGGGCTCGGGCATCGGTGTCGGCACGGCCTCTTGGGGCGTCGGCGGCGGCGTGTTCTCCACCGGCTTCTGCATCGGGGCGATGTTGGTCTGATCGCTGACGGTGACGAGATCGACCGGCACGATGGGGGGGTTGTCGAGAGGCAGATCAATCTTCTTGGAAAACGACACGAACAGCGCCACCGCGAGCCCGACATGGAGCACGACGGAAAAAACGACGCCAAGCCGCGGCGCGGCCCGTTCCGCTGTCGGCCTATTTCTCATGGGCTTGCGTTTTCGGCGGCGGCCCGGTGACCAAGCCAACCTTTGTAAAACCAGCCGTGTTCAAGATCGCCATCACTTCGATGACGCGGCCATAAGGCACCGCCGTGTCGCCGCGCACGAAGATGCGCTGATCGGTACCGTTCTGGGCGATGGCGGTGAGGCGGACCACCAGATCCGCTGCTTCCACCGGCGTGTTCTGCAGATAGATGCGGCCATCCTTGCGGATGGTGACGGAGAGAGGCTCGCGATCCTGGCTGAGGGGCTGGGCGCGGGTCTTGGGCAGGTCGACCGGCACACCCGCGGTGAGCAGCGGCGCCGTCACCATGAAGATGATCAGCAGCACCAGCATCACGTCCACGAAGGGGGTGACGTTGATCTCGGCCAGCGGACGGCGGCGTGGACCGCGACGGCCCCCTCCTCCCGCAGATGACAGAGCGCCCGCCATCTCAGCGCGCCTTTTCGTCGAGCTGACGCGACAGAATGGACGATAGTTCGTCCGAGAAGGCGTAGAGGCGGTTGGTGTAGCGCCCGATTTCGCCGACGTAGCGGTTGTAGAAGATGGCGGCCGGAATGGCGGCCAGCAAGCCCATGGCGGTGGCAAAGAGGGCCTCGGCAATGCCCGGCGCCACCACAGCCAGCGTGGTGTTGTGCTGACCGGCAATCGCCGTGAACGCATTCATGATGCCCCAGACAGTGCCGAACAGACCGACGAAAGGTGAGGTGGAGGCGACAGTGGCGAGGAAGCCGATGCTTTTTTCGACGGCATCAATTTCGCGTGAAATGGTGACGCTCATGGCCTTGTCGACGCGATCCTTGGTCCCGGCCAGCACGGCGGCGTTGGGGGCGCCATGTTCGAAAGCCCGGCGCCATTCGCGCACCCCCGCCACAAAAGTGGCCGAGAAGGGATGGGTATTCTTGGCCGCGAACTGGGCATAAAGCTCGTCCAGCGATTGGCCCGACCAGAAGACTTTCTCGAAGCGGCCGGCGCGGCTGCTCAGTGAAGCCAGCGCCAAGCCCTTGTTGATAATGATCACCCAAGACCAAATGCTGGCGAGCAAGAGCAGCCCGAAAACGCCCTTCACCAAGGGATCGGCGCGCTCAATCATGTCGAAAATCGAAACGCCGCGGCCAGTGATGGCGACCGTGCTGCCCGTATCCACCGCGGTGGTGGGCGCGGCCAGAGGCGCGGTCTGGGCTGGTTCGCCTGTCGGGGCCGCGGTTTGTGCCCAAGACGGCGCCGCTAGCGTCACCGCCAGCATCATCAGCACCACCGCCACCAATCCCGTGAACGTCTTCATCTTACGCAACCTCATGGCGGTCCCCCCATGCAGTATGGCGGGTGCAGCGAAAAATTGCTCTATAAACCGGAGCGCATGCTTGACGAATATCGTTAAGCGACTGTTCCCGAAAGAAAAGGCATAAGTTTGTCACGGATTTCCGTTGGGATGCGTTTGGGCTTTCCTGACAAAGATATAATGCAGGCTTCCACCGCCCCGCGGGTGAGCACGGCGTCGCCGCGACGGATCACTTGGCTGGCGCGCAGCCGCACCCCGGTGAGGTCGGTGGCGAGGGTGTGTACTTCGATGATGTCATCGAATTTCGCGGGCCTCAGATATTCGACTTCCACTTTGCGCAGCGCCCAAGCAGCAGGATCAGCGTCTTCGAGATAAGCGGCTTTGATGCCCATGGCGCGGAAGAATTCGGTGCGCGCGCGCTCCATGTAGCGCAAGTAATTCGCATGATAAACAATGCCGGAAAGGTCTGTATCTTCGTAATAAATCCGTACCGGCCAGATATGGGTGTGGCCCTCGAAACGGGCGGATGGGCTTGCGTCAGTCATCGCCGTCCTCATCGGCAAACATCGTCCATTGTGCCGGATCACGGGTGGGGGCGGGAAGCCCCAAATGGGCATAAGCATTGCCGGTAAGGACGCGCCCGCGCGGGCTCCTCTGCACGAAGCCTTGCTGCATCAAGAAGGGTTCGATGGTCTCTTCGATGGCATCGCGGGCCTCGCCTAGAGCCGCAGCGATGGTCTCGATCCCCACCGGACCGCCGCCAAATTGCTCAGCAATGAGTTTCATGTAGCGCCGGTCGAAGGCATCCAGGCCCTTGGCATCGACCTCGAGGCGGGTGAGCGCCGCATCGGCAATTTTGGCATCGACCACGGTCTGCCCCGCGACGCTGGCAAAATCGCGCACGCGTTTGAGCAGCCGCCCTGAGATGCGCGGCGTGCCGCGGGCGCGGGAAGCAATCTCTCGCGCGCCATCGGTGGTGAGGTCGAAACCCAGCACGCGCGAACCGCGCTCGACAATCGAAAGCAGCTCGTCGGCGGTGTAGAAGTTGAGCCGCACCGGAATGCCGAAGCGATCACGCAGCGGCGTGGTGATAAGGCCAGCGCGGGTGGTGGCACCGACCAAGGTAAAGGGCGCCAAGGTGATCTTTACCGAGCGCGCGGAGGGACCCTCGCCGATCACCAGATCGAGCTCGAAATCTTCCATCGCCGGATAAAGAATTTCCTCGACCGCGGGGCTGAGGCGATGGATTTCATCGATGAAGAGCACATCGCGGGGTTCGAGATTGGTGAGGATGGCGGCGAGATCACCGGCCTTGGCCAGAACGGGTCCTGCCGTGGAGCGGAAGTTCACACCCAACTCGCGTGCCACGATTTGCGCCAAGGTGGTTTTGCCCAGACCGGGCGGGCCCGAAAACAGCACGTGATCGAGGGCTTCGCCGCGCGATTTGGCTGCCTGAATGAAGATCGACAAATTCTCGCGCGCCTGAGCCTGACCGACGAACTCGGCCAGCCGCTTGGGCCGCAGCGAGGTTTCCAGCGCATCGTCTTCATTGCGCTCAGGCGTGATGAGGGGGTTTTTCTCGGCTGGGGCGGTTTTCTTGGCGGGGCTCATGGCTTGCCCTGTGTAAGCGCGGGCGGCAGCGGCGGCAAACGAAATGCGGCACAACTGTCATCCCCGGCTGAGTGACCAGAGCGCAGCGATGGGCGCGAGGGGAAGGGGACCCAGGTGTTGGCGCTTGAAGATTTAAGAAGAAAAGGAAAACTGAAATTTTTCGAATAGGTCGCGACGACAGCGATACCTGGGTCCCCTTCCCTTGGCCCTCCTACGCTGCTGCGCAGCTGCGCAGGGCTCAGCCGGGGATGACAAGTAGTGTTCATCACGCCTCTCCCCAGGGATTGATCAGCGACAAGCCCGCGAAGGCGAAATCCTTCACGTTGCGGGTGACCAGGGTGAGATTGTGGGCGATGGCGGTGGCGGCGATTTGGGAGTCGATCTCGTCACAACCGGGATGGGTCGCGCGCAACGCTGCCCATGTTGTGGCTTCCTCTTCCCCGAAGGCAATGACGCGGTTTTCAACACGCGGCACCAGCTCATTCTCATACCAGATGCCAAGCGCCGTGCGCTTGCGCCCCAGCGGTAATCGTAAGATGCCGTATTGCACCTCTGCCATGGCGACGACGCTGGTAAAACGCGCATCATCGTCCGTCGCCAAGAACCACGCAGCGACAGAAGAGTGGACTTCGCGCTTGGCGCCTTCCGACAGCACGCAAGTGTCGAGCAGATAGCGCATCATTCGTCGCCAAAATCCGGTGGCTTGCGATGGCTGCGTCCGCGCGGCGGTAATTCAAACTCCGGCACCGTTGGGCAGGATTGCAGCACTTCGAGAAAAGTCTTGCGCGCCTTCTGCGCCGCCGGATCAATCTTGCGGATCTCGTAGGCCGGGGCGCCGCGATAGGTGATGGTTTGGGGGGCTTTGTCGGCGGCGCGCAACAACTCGGAAAAGCGCGCTTTGGCGTCTTGAACGGCCCAACTCTTCTTATCTGCCATGCTCGCCTCCTGACTAGTCAGACTAGTCTGATGCTAAATCAGCGCCCCATTGCCCGCAAGGCTTCGCGCAAGAGTTGATCCAGCGGCGCGGCATCGCCCAAGGCTTGGGCGGCTTTGGCCACCGATTCCGCCGCCACGCTTTGCGAATAGCCCAGTTTGACCAAGGCCATGACGGCATCGGCCTCGGGCCCGCTGGGGGCCGGAATGGCAACCGTGTCGCCCGGTTCTTGGCGCAGGATCACCGCGGGGGCCTTGTCCTTCAGCTCGGTGACGATGCGCAGCGCCAGCTTGGGGCCGACGCCTTGGGCCTGGCCGATCATCGCCTTGTCGCCCAGCGCAATGGCACGGCCAATGGCACGCGGGCTGAGCACCGCCAGAATGTTGAGCGCAACACGGGCACCAACGCTTTGCACGGTTTGCAAGAGGCGGAACCACTCGCGCTCCTCGCCGGAGAGGAAACCGTAAAGCCGGATGGCGTCGTCGCTGACCTTCATCTCGATCAGCAGCACCGCCGCTTCACCCGGCACCAGCTTGGCCAAGGTGGAGGTCGGGCAATAGACGAGATAGCCGACGCCATGCACATCCAGGATGACGTGATCCTCGGCGAGACTGTCGACCGTGCCTTTGAGTTTTCCGATCATGCCCCAAACCCAATCATGCCAGTGCCGCCAGAATTCGTGCCCGGGTGCCCGCCAAAGCCGCATGAGCAATGGCCGCGGCCAGCGCGTCTGCCGCATCGGCTTGCTCAACACCGCAAGCGGGGAGCAGGCGGCGCACCATCGCCTGCACCTGTTCTTTGCCGGCATGACCGACGCCGACCACCGATTTCTTGATGTGGTTGGGAGCGTATTCGGCAATCTCGAGCCCGGCTTGTGCCGCCGCCAGCATCGCCATGGCGCGGGCATGGCCGAGCTTCAGCGCCGCAGAAGGATCCTTGGCGACGAAGGCTTGCTCGATGGCGATGGCATCCGGCTCAAGCTCAGCGATGATGCGGGTGACCTCGGTGTGCAAGGTGAGAAGCCGCAAGCCCAGACATTCGGAAGCGCGGGTCTGGATGACGCCATGGGCGATGTGGGTGAGGCGCGAGCCCTCGCACGCGATCACGCCCCAGCCCATGCGGGCCAAGCCAGGATCAAGCCCCAGAATGCGGACAACAGCCATTTTCAACCCGAACGAATCGCAAACGGCAGTGTCGCGGATTGCGCGGGCTGAGGCCATAGAATTTGGTGGAGAGCCCCCGGCCCTCTCCCCCTGAAGAGGGGGCGAGGGAAAGTGCGTTACTCGCCCAGCTTGGCCATCAGGGCTTCGGAGAGTTCGTAATTGCCGGTGACGCGCTGGACGTCGTCATTGTCTTCCAGCACGTCGATCAATTTGACCAGCGTCTCGCCGACATGGTCAGGGACCAGATTGGTGGTTTGCGGGCGGAAGAAAATGCCTGACGAGGCCGGCGGGCCGAGCTTGGCTTCCAGCGCCTTGAGCACGGCAGCGTAATTGTCCGGATTGATGAGGAATTCATGTTCGTTGTCGTCGGTATCGACCTCTTCGGCACCGACATCGAGCGCCAGTTCCAGCATGGCGTCGGCCGTGCCTTTGGCCAGCGGATAGGTGACGATGCCGAGGCGATCAAACATGAAACCGACCGAACCGGTCTCGCCCAGCGCCCCGCCAAACTTCGAAAAGGCGGCGCGGACATCGGCGGCAGTGCGGACGCGATTGTCGGTCAGGCATTCGACCATCAGAGCGACGCCGCCGGGGCCATAGCCCTCATAACGGATCTCGTCGTAATTCTCGGCGTCGCCGCCTTGGCCCTTTTTGATGGCGCGCTCAATGTTGTCGCGGGGCATGGACTGTTCGCGGGCGGCCATCATAGCGGCGCGCAGGCGCGGATTGTGATCCGGGTCGGGCATGCCCATCTTGGACGCCACAGTGATTTCGCGCGCCAGCTTGGAAAACAGCTTGGAGCGCTGCGCGTTCGCCTTGGTCTTCTTGAACATCACGTTCTTGGCGTGGGAATGACCGGCCATGGGATGAACTCGTCTTTGGTTGCGCGCTGCGCTGAGAGCGGCGCTGAATCGGACCGCTGAGATAGCCGGGCCGCACACCGCCACGCAAGACCACCCTGCCCCAGATGCCCTGCGGCGTGGGAGCGGG
>JARLIR010000111.1 GCA_031291635.1 Rhizomicrobium sp.
ACCTGCTGCCCTAACGAAAGCTTTGCATATCGCGATTGTTTGGCACTCATCGGATTTTGATTGCAAATGAAACCATCCTGGCATTCGATACTCCAAAACTGGGAGAAACGCCATGGCGGATTTGTGGGACAACCCAATCGGCACCGATGGCTTTGAGTTTGTTGAATACACGGCGCCTGACATCGCCCAACTCCACGCCCTGTTTGAACAACTGGGTTTTCGCGCCGTGGCGCGCCACCGTTCCAAAGAGGTGACGCTCTATCGCCAAGGCCAAACAAACTTTATCGTCAATGCCGAGAAGGGTAGCCATGGCTCTCGTTTCGCTGCGGCGCATGGACCGAGCGCTTGTGCGATGGCCTTCCGCGTCAAGGATGCGGCTTACGCTTACCGCAAGCTGATCGAGCTTGGCGCCAAGGGCTTTGAAAACCGGATTGGCCCGATGGAGCTTAACATTCCGGCGATCGAGGGCATCGGTGGCAGCTTGATTTATCTCGTCGACCGCTATGGCGAGCACTCGATCTATGATGTCGATTTCGTCCCGCTCGATCCCGCGAAAGGATTTGCGCATAAGGGCGCGGGCATCACCGAGATCGACCACGTCACGCACAACGTCTATCGCGGCAACATGGATCAATGGGCGGGATTCTACAAAAAAATCTTCGCCTTTCGGGAGATCCGCTATTTCGACATTGAGGGCAAGCTGACGGGCCTGAAGTCGCGCGCCATGACAAGCCCAGACGGCAAGATCCGCATTCCCATCAATGAATCCTCGGACGAGCACTCGCAAATCGTCGAATACCTGAATGCCTACAAAGGTGAGGGCATCCAACATATCGCCCTTGCGACCCACGACATTTATCGCACCGTCGAGGCGATGAGGGCGAACAAGGTTCCCTTTCAGGACACGCCAGCCACTTATTACGAAGGACTCGACGCCCGCATCAAGGGCCACGGCGAAGACGTGGCGCGCCTGCACCGGGACAACATCCTCATGGACGGCGCGCCGACGGAAGATCAGGGCCTGTTGCTGCAGATCTTCACCCGCAACGCCATCGGACCAATCTTTTTCGAGATCATTCAGCGCAAGGGAAACGAAGGATTCGGGGAAGGCAATTTCCGCGCCCTGTTCGAATCCATCGAATTGGACCAGATCCGCCGCGGCGTTCTCAAATCTCCGCAAGGAACCTCGTCATGAGCGCGAAAGGCTGGATCCACCTGCCCCGCAAAGAAGGCATCACCTCGCGTCAGGCGCATGCCGATTTGCCCGCCGGCAGCTATGAGCGCGAAATCGGCCGTGACGGTTTCTTCGGCCCCGCCAGCCACATCTATCATGCCCATCCGCCGACCGGCTGGACCGCCTTTGAAGGCCCCATGCGCCCGCGCGCCTTCAATGCCCAGACTGCGGCGGTTGAGAGCAGCGATCCCTTCGAGGCCGCATCGCTCTTCACCAGCCCTGGTATGAAGCTGCGCATCTGGGCCACCGATCAGCCGATGCCGCATTTGGCGCGCAACGCCGATGGCGACGAGCTTTTGTTCATCCATCGCGGCGCCGGTGATCTGTTCTGCGACTTCGGGCACATGACTTACAGCGAGGGTGATTACATTTTGCTGCCGCGCGGTACGATGTGGCGGCTGGAGCCCCACCAACGCAGCGTGACGCTGCTGATCGAAGCCACCAACGGTGCCTACACCCTGCCCGAGCGGGGCATACTCGGCCCTCATGCCATCTTCGATCCGGCGGCATTGGAGACACCGACACTCGACGAGGCTTTCAAGCGCCAGCAGGGTGAGCGCGAAACACAAATCCGCGTCAAGCGCCGCAACCGCTTCTCGACCATCACCTATCCCTTCAATCCGCTCGACGCCATCGGTTGGAAAGGCGATGTCTGCGCCTTGAAGCTGAACTGGCGCGACATCCGCCCGGTGATGAGCCACCGCTACCACCTGCCCCCCAGCGTGCATGCGACGTTCCTTGCCGAGCGCTTCGTCGTCTGCACCTTCGTGCCGCGCCCGATCGAATCCGATCCCGGAGCGCTGAAGGTGCCGTTCTTCCACTCCAACGATGATTACGATGAAGTGATCTTCTATCACGCCGGGGAATTTTTCAGCCGCGACAACATCAAGCCCGGCATGGTCACCTTCCACCCCTCCGGCTTCACCCATGGTCCTCATCCCAAGGCCTTCGCAGCAGGAGGCACCAAGACCATGACCGATGAGGTCGCTGTCATGATCGATGCCCGCGACGGGCTCGATATGGGCGAAGCGGCGCGCGCCCAGGAAGTGACCGCTTATGCCGATAGCTGGAAGTCGCCATGAAACTCGCCTCGCTCAAGTATGGCCGAGACGGCAGGCTGGTCGTGGTCGACCGCAGCTTGCGGCGCTGCGTGCCGGTGCCGCACATCGCGCATACGCTGCAGGGCGCCTTGGACGATTGGCACAACGCCGCCCCGCGTTTGACGGAGGTTTATGATCTGCTCAATCTGGACAAGGCCGAGGATGCTATAGCGTTTGAGGTCGCGAATTGTGCGGCGCCGCTACCGCGCGCTTATCAATGGGCGGATGCTTCGGCTTATGTCACCCATGTCGAGCTGGTCCGCAAAGCCCGCGGCGCCGAGATGCCGCAAAGCTTCTGGACCGATCCCCTGATCTATCAAGGTGGCTCGGACAGCTTTGCGGGGCCGACAGAACCAATTCTGGCAGCCGACGAGGCCTGGGGTATCGATTTCGAAGGCGAGATCGCGGTCATCACCGATGACGTGCCGATGGCAATTTTGCCTTCGGAGGCCGGGCGCCATATCGCGCTGTTGCTGCTGGTCAATGATGTATCCTTGCGCAACCTGATCCCCGGCGAATTGGCGAAAGGCTTCGGCTTCTTTCAGTCCAAGCCTGCGACCTCGTTTTCGCCCGTGGCGGTGACGCCGGATGAGTGCGGCGAGGCTTGGCACGGCGGCAAACTCCATTTGCCCCTTACCGTGACTCTCAACGGCAAGAAATTTGGCGCCCCTGACGCCGGCGTGGACATGACCTTCAATTTCCCGCAATTGATCGCGCATGCGGCGAAGACACGATTTCTTGGCGCTGGCACCATCATCGGTTCCGGCACAGTCTCAAACCGCGATACCGAACGCGGCTCGGCCTGCCTGGCCGAACGGCGCATGTTGGAGATCATGGCCGCAGGCGCCGCCAAAACAGCCTATTTGCGCTTCGGGGATTGCGTCCGTATCGAAATGTTCGACACGGCTGGCGCTTCGATCTTTGGCAGCATTGATCAAACTGTCGTCCGCTACCAGAGAGATTGAAATGGGGCCGCAACCGCTACTCTACACCTATTATCGCTCGTCAGCGGCTTGGCGCGTGCGCATCGCCCTTGCCCTCAAGGGGCTCCCTTACGAAGCGATCCCGATCCATTTGCGCAAACACGAGCAGGAGGCACCGCGCTATCGCGCCCTCAACCCGCAAGGGCTGGTGCCGATGCTGCAGGACGGCGACCACTTCATCAGCCAGTCCATCGCCATCATCGAATATCTGGACGAGGTCCATCCGCAGCCACCGCTGCTGCCAAGTACCGCTCTGGCGCGGGCGCGCGTGCGCCAGCTTGCCCTGACCATCGCCTGCGATATTCATCCCCTCAACAATCTGCGCGTCGAGCTCTACCTGAAGAACCAGCTTGGTATCGACCAAGCCGCACGCGCCGTCTGGCAGCGCCATTGGATGAACGAAGGCTTTGCCGCGCTCGAGACTCTGCTGGCCCATTCGGCAGAGACGGGCCGCTACTGTCATGGCGACACGCCAAGCCTAGCCGATCTCTGTTTGGTGCCGCAGCTTGGCAATGCCCGCCGCAATGATTTGGATCTGTCGCCCTACCCCACCATCCTTGCGATCGAGGCGGCGTGCAACGCGCATCCGGCCTTCGCGGCGGCGCAACCAGCGAGGCAAGCCGATGCGGAATAAGGCTCCCTCAGAGCGGCTCGTTCTGGAGCATTTCCTGCCCTACCGCCTCTCGGCGCTCACCAATCGCATCAGCGCCGTGATCGCGGGGCAGTATTCGCGGCAGTTCGATCTTACCCCTGCCGAATGGCGCGTGATGGCGGCCCTGGGCAACACACCACGCCTTTCCTCCAGCGAAGTGGCGGCGCGCACTGCGATGGACAAAGTTCAGGTGAGCCGAGCCGTCGCCAGACTGGTCGCAGCCGGCCGTGTCAGCCGCGCCGCCGACACGCGTGATAGCCGAGTCGCACGCTTGAGGCTCAGCGCCAGCGGGCGGGCGATCTATCGCAAAATTGTGCCGCACGCGTTGGACATCGAGGCGCAGCTGATGGCGAGCCTGAACGGCGCCGAGCGAGAGCAGCTGAATCGCCTCTTGACGAAGCTCGATCAACAGATCGAGGCCCTGACCCCGATCCTGCTGGAGCATTAGGAAATCTGCCATGTCCGCAAAAGTCTTTGATACTGCGCGCGAAGCCCTTGCCGGACTCCTGTTCGATGGCATGACCGTGATGAGCGGCGGCTTTGGTCTGTGCGGCATTCCGGAAAATCTAATCGCTGCGCTGCAGCTGTCGGGCGTCACGGAGCTGACCGTGATCTCGAACAATTGCGGCGTCGATGATTTCGGACTGGGGCTGCTGTTGCACCAGCGCCAGATCCGAAAAATGGTGTCGTCCTATGTCGGCGAGAACGCCACCTTCGAGCGGCAGTATCTGAGCGGCGCTTTGGAGATCGAGTTCAGCCCGCAAGGCACGCTCGCCGAACGCATCCGCGCCGGTGGGGCGGGCATTGCCGGCTTCTACACCAAGACCGGCGTCGGCACCGTGGTTGCCGAAGGCAAAGAGGAAAAGCTGTTCGACGGCGAGCCGCACATTCTGGAGACTGGGCTTACGGCCGATCTGGCGCTCGTCAAGGCGTGGCGGGGCGATGCGGAAGGCAACCTCGTCTACCGCCGCACCGCCCGCAACTTCAATCCCATGATCGCGATGGCGGGCAAGATCACGGTGGCGGAAGTCGAAGAGTTGGTGGCGGTGGGCTCGCTCGACCCCGATCAGATCCACACGCCCGGGATCTTCGTGCAGCGGGTCCTCCAAGGCAAAGACTATCAGAAGCGCATCGAGAAACGCACCCTGCGAGGCAATTGACATGGCTTGGACGCGAGAAGAGATGGCCAGGCGCGCGGCGCAGGAATTGCGCGATGGCTTCTATGTGAACCTCGGCATCGGCATTCCGACCCTGGTCGCAAACTGCGTTCCCGACGGCATGCATGTGACCTTGCAATCGGAGAACGGCATGCTCGGCATGGGCCCCTTTCCCAGCGAAGCTGAGGTCGATCCTGATCTCATCAATGCCGGAAAGCAGACGGTGACGGCGCTGCCGCAGACCTCGTTTTTCGATTCCGCCATGAGTTTCGCCATGATCCGCGGCGGGCATATTGATCTTGCCATTCTCGGCGCCATGGAGGTTTCCGAAAGCGGCGATCTCGCCAACTGGATGGTGCCCGGCAAGCTCATCAAAGGCATGGGCGGCGCTATGGATTTGGTTGCCGGGGCCAAGCGTTGCGTCGCCACGATGGATCACACCGACAAAAACGGTAACCCCAAGCTTCTGAAGCACTGCAGCTTGCCTTTGACGGGCTTGCGCTGCGTTGCGCGCGTCATCACCAATCTTGGCGTCTTCGATGTGGTCGAAGGCGGGCTTAAAATCGCAGAGCGTGCGCCCGGCGTAACCGAGGCAGAAATTCGCGCCAAGACGGACGCAACTCTTATCGCGTGAGGGGCCCATGACAGAGCTTGAGGCACTGCGCCGCGACTATCCCGACATTGCGGCCGATTTCACCATCCCGCAGCGCTGGGAAAGCTATAGCGAGCGCGAACACGCTACATGGCGTGCCTTGTTCGAGCAGCAGTGCCAGGTCCTTCCTGGCAGGGCTTGCCGCGAATTCCTCGCCGGGATTGCCAAACTCGATCTGGCGCCAGACCGCATCCCCGATTTCGAGCGCTTGTCCGATTTGCTCGAAGCCCAAACGGGCTGGCGCGTGGTGGCGGTGCCGTCGCTGGTGCCAGACGATGTTTTTTTCGACCATCTCGCTGCAAGGCGTTTTCCGGCGGGGCGCTTCATCCGGCGTCCGGACGAGATCGACTATATCGAAGAGCCCGACGTCTTCCACGACGTCTTCGGCCATGTCCCGATGCTGGCCCATCCGATGTTCGCCGATTACATGCAGGCTTACGGCAAAGGCGGGCAGCGGGCGCTCGCCGAGTTCGGCGCCCTGAAAAATCTGGCGCGGCTTTACTGGTACACGGTCGAGTTCGGCCTCATCCGGGCGCCCGAGGGCTGGCACATTTACGGCTCCGGCATCGTCTCATCGCGCGCAGAGTCGCTTTACGCGGTCGAGAGCCCCTCGCCCAACCGCATCGGCTTTGATTTGGAGCGCGTGATGCGGACCGAATACCGCATCGACGATTTCCAGGAATCCTATTTCGTCATCGACTCGTTCGAGGGCCTGCTCGCCGAGACCTATAAGGATTTCGCCGCGCTCTACGCCAAGCTCGCGCAAGGCCCCACCTACCGCCCCGGCGATATCGTGACGGCAGATCGGGTGCTGACGCGCGGCACCCACAGCTACAAACCCGGCAGCCATCTACCGCGCTCAGAAGGCCAGTGAAGAGCAGGCCGGAGTGACGTGGTTCGAACGCGCGCCGGCATCAGCCAAATCGTCAAGCATCAAACCGCCACGGCGCTTGGCACGATGACGATACCATTCCAAACCGGCGAACCTTGGGGGCTCCAGGCTGCGTTCGATGGCGTCGAATCACGGCGGCATAGGCACAATCCGTTCCTGTTCTGGAATGCCAGCGCGCCTAACTCCCAACCCTGATGTCCAATCGCTGGACGGTCCCGTTGCGTTGAAAGATAGCGCGGCTTGTTTGCGCGTCGAGTTGCAGACTGGCGTGGATACGTTGGGAGCCGTCCTGCCCTTTAATCGTAATGTCGCCGCCACTCTCCTGGTGCAAAACGACCGGCACTTGGCAAACGGTGAAGGCAAGGCTTCCTGGTTCCAACATCAAAGACTGCTTGATGCCTTGGATGTCGAAATACGCGAATAACGCGGATTCTGTGAGAAACTCATCCTGTTTGACCATAGCTGGGCAAAAGACCAAAGCGCCGTCCACCACCGAAGCGCCCATCTCGCCAAAGCGCGAAATGATGTCTTCCTTGACCTGCCCCGTCATGCCGGGCTGCTGCACCCCTGCAAATCCTGGCGTGTGCGAATAGGGATCGAGCGGAACGGCGCCATAAGCAGAAGGCGATTTGTGGACACCGAGACCAGCGCGAATATCGCGGTAGTGATCGCGCAAGCGCTCAAACGCTTGGCTGTCCTCGCGACTGGCCTGCCACATCAGATCCTGCACGGCCAATAAAAGCTTTGAAACCATGTGCCAATAAATGCATCCGAGCCCTTCATATTTGTAAAATGAACCCGACCGTCCAGTGAAGGACTTGTGTTGAAACACCGCCTCGTAAAGAGCGAGAATTTGTCTCTTCTCTTCCTGCGGCAAGCCCAGCGGCGCCAGCGCCTCCTCCAGTACCGAGGCGTTGGAAAAATCGGAATTGAAGTGGGCAACGCCGTTGACGTCCCCCAGGACGATGCGCCGGTCATCGCGCGCCAGCATAGCGATCAATGTCGGGCATAGCGCCAAACCTTCCGCCGGAATGTTGTTCTTCTGAAAGAACCCAGGAAGAATTTTATTAGGATAGAGAAGATAACTGTTCTGGTCCGTGCGATAGAGTTTGCTCTTGCGCAGTCCATCAAGAAGATCAGCAGCCGATGCGGGAGTCAGAAAACCCGAACACAGCACCGCCACCTGTCCTTCCAGCATCACTTGCAGCCGACGAGTGGTAATACCACCGACCCCGAATTCCAAAATGTTGTAGGCGTGGAAAAGTCCATCCGGCCTTTGATTTGCGCGGATCGCGTGGTCGATATAGCGGATGGTGGTATCGCAAAGATCTATCAGGACGGCAGCCGACAGCGGTACGGAGCCGGATAGACCATTTGCGTAGACATCCCGGCGATAGTCGCTGCCCGCTTGGCCAAGGCCATCGAGCACAGCCTTGCGGTCTGCGTCTGAGAAGGTGCTATCCAAAAGACTGGCGTAGGCACGCAGAACTTCGGAAACCCGACCGAAGGCTGTGGCGACAGCAGCGGACACCTCCACCACTTCAACAGATACGAAAAGTGTACGCGCAACCGCCAAGAACCGCCGCAAATAGCACAAGGTCACCATCGAAGCGCCGTTGCCGACCATCGCATTGTTGGCGTCATTCCATTC
>JARLIR010000112.1 GCA_031291635.1 Rhizomicrobium sp.
GAGATGGTCATGCCTGGTGACAACGTTGCCATGACCGTGAAACTGATCACCCCGATTGCCATGGACGAAGGTTTGCGCTTCGCAATCCGTGAAGGTGGCCGTACCGTTGGCGCCGGCGTCGTCAGCTCGATAATCGAATAATTTTCCGTACACCGTTGCGGGCTGAGAAGCCCGCAACGGCATCATTGGTAAAGGAATAGTCAAATGAGAGACATCATTACCCTTTCGTGCACCGAGTGTAAGCAGAAAAATTACACAACAACCAAAAACAAGAAGACCAAACCTGAAAAGCTTGAATTCAGCAAGTATTGCCGTTTCTGTCGTAAACACACTCCTCACAAGGAATCGAAATAATCGTTGTTTTTCGGGCATGCAGGCCAGTAGCTCTAACGGCTAGAGCGCCGGTCTCCAAAACCGGATGTTGGGGGTTCGAATCCCTCCTGGCCTGCCAATTTTCCCACCAGTGTTCAGCGAAAAGGGATGCTGCCACAATGTGGCGCGAACCCAAAGACGGCTTGTAGGTCACTACAGGAGACAACGTGCGTAACGTAAAAACATTTCTCGAATCGGTTAAGATAGAGCTTGGCAAGGTTACCTGGCCAACCCGTAAGGAAACAATGGCAACGACCGGTGTCGTGGTTGTCATCATCTTTCTTATTTCGATTTACTTGGGGGCTTGCGATATCGTCCTGGCTAAGCTGATGCGGCTTATATTGGGATAAAGGGATTATATTATGTCCAAAAAGTGGTACGGGGTTCACACCTATTCAGGATTTGAAAATAAAGTCCGCTTGAATCTGTTCGAGCGTATAAAGAACGAGGGTGTGGAGGAGTTCTTCGAAGAGATTCTGATCCCCTCCGAAACCGTTGTGGAATTGAAAAAAGGCGAGAAGAAGACCTCTTCCCGCAAGTTCTTTCCGGGCTATATCCTCGTCAAGATGGAGCTGACCGACGAGACGTGGCACATTGTCAAGGAAACATCCAAGGTTACCGGTTTCGTTGGTGGCAATACGCCGTTCCCGATCAGTGACGAAGAAGTGAACAAGATCTCCCGCCGGATGGAAGAGGGGGCGGAAAAGCCGCGGCCCAAGGTCCAGTTTGAGGTTGGTGAGACGGTGCGGGTCGTTGACGGGCCCTTCCTCAATTTCTCGGGGATTGTGGAGGATGTCAAGCCGGACAAGGGCAAATTGCGCGTCACGGTGACCATCTTTGGCCGGGCAACACCGGTCGAGCTTGAATTCATGCAGGTTGAAAAGAATTAACGTCATACCGGATAAACGGCATTTGGCACACAAAGGAGCACCATAATGGCAAAGAAGATCACAGGCTATATCAAGCTGCAAGTTCCCGCCGGCAAGGCTAATCCATCTCCTCCCATCGGGCCGGCGCTCGGTCAGCACGGCGTCAATATCATGGAATTCTGCAAGGCGTTTAATGCCAAGACCCAGGCGGATGAAGGGACCATTACACCGGTTGTCATTACGGTTTATGCCGACCGTTCCTTCACATTCATCACCAAGACGCCGCCGGTTCCCGTCCTGATCAAAAAAGCCCTGGGTATCGCGAGCGGCTCCGCCGTGCCCAACAAGACAAAGGTCGGCAAGCTGACCAAGGCACAGGTTGAAGAGATAGCCAAGAAAAAGATGCCGGATCTCAATGCCGCTTCAGTCGAAGCCGCTATGAGAACCGTTGAAGGAACCGCCCGCTCCATGGGCGTCGATATCGTCTAGCCACGGGTTTGCATATTCAATAGAACCAGAGAGAGGTTGTATCATGTCGAAGAGCGCGAAAAAGCATACTGCGGCGATGTCTCAGATTGACAGGACCAAGGTGTATCCCCTTGGGGCCGCCCTTGATGTTGTCAAGCAGACCGCCTATGCCAAATTTGACGAAACCGTTGATGTCGCCGTGAAGCTGGGCGTTGACCCGCGTCATGCCGATCAGATGGTCCGCGGGGCGGTTGTGTTGCCCAATGGCCTGGGAAAGAACGTGCGCGTTCTGGTGTTTGCCAAGGGTGAAAAAGAAAAAGAGGCTCTGGATGCCGGCGCCGATTATGTGGGTTCCGAGGACCTGGTAGCGAAGATCCAGGCGGGGTGGTTTGATTTCGACACGGCCATTGCAACGCCCGACATGATGGGTGTTGTCGGCAAGATCGGCAAGCTGCTCGGTCCGCGCGGACTTATGCCGAACCCTAAGGTCGGCACCGTCACCTTCGAGATCGGCAGAGCGGTAAAGGAATGCAAGGCCGGCAAGGTCGAATTCCGCGTCGAGAAGGCCGGTATTGTCCATGCGCCGGTCGGGAAGGTCTCCTTTGATGCCGAGATGCTCAAGGGCAATGTGCTGGCTATTGTGGAGGCGCTGGTCAAGGCCAAACCTTCAGCCGCCAAAGGCACCTATATCAAGAAGATTTCAGTCTCCTCCACCATGGGGGCCGGTATCAACCTCGATATCAGCGAAGTGACTGCTCAGATATAGCTGTCCCGTTGTAAAGGCTATGCAGCCAAAGTCAAAGACAGCAGGCGCCAGCAACGCTTAATCCGGTGATGAGGCCGGACCTGCCGAGACTTGGGTAACGTAAGGTGTCACCTTGCGCTTCCTGACTTTGGCCGGGGCAATGCCCCAGAAACCAAAAGAAAGGAGGAAGTCGCTTGAACAAGAATAGCAAGCAGAAACAGGTAACTGAAATGCATGAGCGGCTCACACGCGCGAAGGCGGTTTTTCTGGCCGATTTTCGCGGCATGAACGTGGGTCAGGCCACCAGCCTTCGTAACGAACTGCGCGGCGCGTCCGTTGAGTACAAGGTATTCAAGAATACCCTGTTCGAACTCGCTGCCAAGGGGACAGGAGCCGAACCGCTCGACCCTTATCTGGCAGGACCGACCGCGGTCGCCATTTCGTACGACGATCCGGTCAGCGCAGCCAAGGTACTCAGTAAATTCGCCAAGGACCCCCAGGGCAAATTTGTCCTGAAGGCCGGCGTGCTTTCCGGCAAACTGCTGGACGTGAAGCAGATTCAGGCGTTGGCGGATCTCCCGTCGCGTGAGGTGCTTATCGCCAAGATGCTCGGCTCCATGCAGGCGCCCGCCACCAACTTTGTCGGTGTGCTCGCGGCACTGCCGGGTTCGCTGGTTCGCGTCCTTGACGCAATTCGTGCCCAGAAAGCCGGAAACTAATTACTTACGACATCGAACAGCTACATTAAACCTATCGGAGGAATATTTACATGGCTATCACCAAGGAAGAAGTAATCAGCTTTATCGAAAATATGACCGTTCTCGAGCTCTCTGAGCTTGTCAAGGAACTTGAAGACAAATTCGGCGTGTCTGCTGCCGCTCCGGTGGCTGTTGCCGCCGCTGCCGGTCCTGCTGCCGCTGCCGAGCCTGCTGAAGAGAAGACTGAATTCGACGTCGTCCTCAAGACTGTCGGTGCCAACAAGATCAACGTCATCAAGGTTGTTCGCGCACTTACCAGCCTCGGCCTGAAAGAAGCCAAGGACCTGGTCGACGGCGCCCCCGGAACCGTCAAGACCGGCGTTACCAAGCAGGAAGCCGAAGATGCAAAAAAACAGCTGGTCGAAGCCGGCGCCGAAGTAGAGATCAAATAGCACGCCACACCGACATAGAAATGTAAGCCAAGGTCGCCTTGAGCGGCCTTGGCTTGTGCTGTTTCAGCAAATTCCCTCCCGTTCTGGTAGTCTGTAAATCCGGCTGGTTCTGCGCTTTTGCCGGATGTCTTGATGATACTCGCCAAAGGAGAAGCTATGGCTTATTCGATCGCCAATAACCACTTGTTGCGTAAAAACTTTGCCAAGATTAAGAACATCATTGATATTCCCAATCTGATCGATATACAAAAGAACTCCTACCACCGTTTCCTGCAACAGGAGGTTTCACCCGAATCCCGGAAGAACATCGGCCTGGAGGCCGTTTTCAGAAGCGTGTTCCCCATCAAGGACTTCAGCGAGAGCGCGTCTTTGGAGTACGTTTCCTATACCCTCAACAAACCGAAATATGATGTGGAAGAGTGCCACCAACGCGGGATGACCTTTGCCGCACCAATGAAGGTCAAGGTGCGCCTGGTTATCTGGGAGTCCGGCAAAGAAACCGGTGTCAGGGCGATCAAGGATATCAAGGAGCAGGAGGTCTACTTCGGCGAGATCCCGTTGATGACCGATAACGGGACGTTCATCATCAACGGCACGGAGCGTGTCATTGTCAGTCAGTTGCACCGCTCCCCCGGCGTTTTTTACGACCACGACAAGGGTAAGACCCACTCCAGCGGCAAAGTTCTCTACTCGGCCAGAGTGATTCCGTACCGCGGATCATGGCTTGACTTCGAGTTTGATCATAAAGACATCCTTTATGTGCGCATAGACCGCCGGCGCAAGATGCCGGCCACGGTGCTGCTCAAGGCGCTCGGATATTCGGTCGAGCAGCTTCTCAACTATTATTACAAGAGCGAAGAGATCTTCCTCAAGGGCGAGTCTCTCACCAAGGGCATCGATCCTGAACTGCTCACGCTGCAGAAATCAACGGTGGACGTGGTTGACCCGAAGAGCAACGAAGTGCTCGTCAAGGCCAACCGCAAGTATACCAAGGCCTCCATCAAGAAGATGATCGACCACGGTATCAAGACCGTGCCGGTCGGCATCGAGGGGATTATCGGCCGCTATGCCTCTGCGGACGTCATCGATCCCGCGACCGGCGAGATCCTCGTGGAATGCAACGAGGAGGTGACCGCAGCCAAATTCGACGATATCAAGGCCCGTGGCGTTCAGAATTTCAAGCTGCTCTTTATCGATAATCTGCACATCACCTCGTCGTTTCGCGACACCTTGCTGATCGACAAGATCAGCAGCACCGATGAGGCTCTGATCGAGATCTACCGCCGTTTGCGGCCGGGTGATCCCCCGACGCTGAAGAGCTCCCTGGCGCTGTTCGACAACCTGTTCTTCAACCCGGAGCGTTACGACCTTTCGGCCGTGGGGCGCCTCAAGCTGAATTACAAGCTCGGCCTGAAGGTCTGGCCGGATTGTACGGTTCTCAATGCTCCCACCATGCTGGCCGTCGAGGATATCGCCGATACCCGGGAGTTGGTGGCTCGCCTCGTCAAGTCAGAGGACCAGTTCTCCCGTTACCTGATGTTGAAGCTCCCCGCGGAACTGGTAAAGGCGCTTAAAAAGAGCGACCTCGCACAGCCGGTGCCCGACAAGCTGGCAGAACAGCTGATTCAGGAGTTAAACAATCTCATCAAGGATCACGACTTCTTTCAGAAGGACGTTTTCGCGCCCCTGGACCTCAGCGCGGCGACCGTCAAGCTGTCCGATCTGATCGACCAGGGTGTCTATGATGAAAACCGGCGTGCCATCGAGATTCTGCGCCGTAACCGAATGCTCTTCGAGGACCTGTACGCCGACATCGTCGCAGCCTCTTCCAAGAATGACATCCTGGAGATCGTCCACTACCTGATCGACCTTAAAAACGGGCGGGGAGCCATCGACGATATCGACCACCTTGGCAACCGCCGTGTGCGCGCCGTCGGGGAACTCCTCGAAAATCAGTATCGCATAGGCCTGGTACGCATGGAACGTGCCATCAAGGAACGCATGAGCCTGCAGGAGGTCGAGAACCTCATGCCCCACGACCTGATCAACTCGAAACCGGTTTCGGCCGTGGTCAAGGAGTTTTTCGGCTCATCCCAGCTTTCACAGTTCATGGACCAGACGAACCCGCTGTCCGAGGTTACCCACAAGCGCCGCCTTTCGGCCCTCGGACCTGGCGGCCTGACGCGCGAGCGCGCAGGATTCGAGGTCCGCGACGTTCATCCGACTCACTATGGCCGCGTCTGCCCGATCGAAACGCCGGAAGGTCCGAACATCGGCCTGATAGCGTCACTCTCCACCTATGCCCGCATCAACGAGCACGGCTTCGTGGAAACCCCGTACCGTATCGTCCAGGAGGGGAAGCTGACCAGCGAGGTACGGTTCTTCTCCGCACTGGAGGAGGAAGGGCACGCCATTGCCCAGGCCAACGCCGAAGTGGATAAAAACAGCAGTTTCGTCAACGACTATGTCTCGGCCCGCAAGAGCGGCGAGTTCATCCTGGTGCATCGCGAAGAGATCGAGCTGATGGACGTGGCCCCCAAGCAGTTGGTGTCTGTTGCTGCCGCCTTGATTCCGTTTCTGGAAAACGACGACGCCAACCGCGCCCTGATGGGTTCCAATATGCAACGTCAGGCCGTACCCCTGTTGCGTGCCGATTCTCCGCTGGTCGGTACCGGCATGGAGCGGATCGTGGCCAAAGACTCCGGTGTTTCCGTCATTGCCCGTCATAACGGCGAAGTGGAATCGGTTGACGCATCCCGTATCGTCGTCAAGATCGATGAGGACGAGTTCGATGAAACCGGCACCGGTGTTGATATCTACAACATGATCAAGTTTGCCCGCTCCAACCAGAACACCTGCATCAACAACAGGCCGGTGGTCAAGGTGGGGGACAAGGTCAAGCGAAGCGACGTCATCGCCGACGGCCCCTCGACCGATATGGGGGAACTGGCCCTGGGACAGAACGTGGTCGTGGCCTTCATGCCGTGGGGCGGCTACAACTTCGAGGACTCCATCCTGGTTTCCGAGAAGATGGTCAAGGAAGATCGCTACACCTCGATCCATATCGAGGAGTTTGAGTGCGTGGCCCGCGATACCAAGCTGGGCAAGGAAGAGATCACTGCCGATATCCCCAACCTGGGTGAAGAAACCCTCAAGGATCTTGACGAATCCGGCATTATCCGTATCGGTGCCGAGGTCAAGCCGGGTGACATTCTGGTAGGCAAGATCACCCCCAAGGGCGAAACCCAGCTTTCTCCCGAGGAAAAGCTGCTGCGCGCCATCTTCGGCGAGAAGGCCGGGGATGTCCGCGACACCTCCCTGACCGTACCGCCCGGAGTCGAGGGAACGGTCATCGGCGCCAAGATATTCTCCCGTAAGGGGAATGACAAGGATGCCCGCACCGAACTGATCGAGAAGGCGGAAGAGAACAAGCTCCGCAAGGATGAGCAGGACGAGATCCGCATCATTCGCGACTCGGCGGTCGGCAAGCTCAAGCGTCTTCTCGTGGGCAAGACCCTTGCGGTCAAGTTGGAAGACGGCGAGGGGATGTTGATCCTTGCCAAAGGGAAGAAGATCACCGATGACGTTCTCGACGGCCTGCCGATGGAACGCTGGGCAAGCATTTCCACCAGCGACAGCGGCGAAACCGATGAGAAGGTAAGCCAGGTGCTCGATACGCTTAACCGTCAGATCGACCTGATCCACAACGTCTTTGACGATAAGATACAGAAGCTCAAACGTGGTGATGACCTGCCGCCGGGCGTGATCAAGATGGTCAAGGTCTACATCGCCATCAAGCGCAAGCTGCAGGTCGGCGACAAGATGGCGGGCCGCCACGGCAACAAGGGTGTCGTCTCCCGCATCCTGCCCGAAGAGGACATGCCTTACATGGAGGATGGCCGGCCGGTGGAGATCGTTCTCAATCCGCTCGGTGTACCTTCCCGTATGAACGTTGGTCAAATCCTCGAAACCCATCTCGGATGGGCTGCCAAGGGTATCGGTTGGAAGATCGAGGAGATGATGCAGAAGCATCTCTCGGAAGAAAACCTGAAGAAATACGTCAAGGACGTGTACGATGACAAGGACCTCGCCAAGTTCATCGATTCGCTCGACCAGGAGGAATTGTTGAAGGTTTGCCGTCGTCTCCAGCGTGGTGTCCCCATGGCGTCGCCGGTCTTCGAGGGCGCTTCGGAGGATAAGATCAAGGGAATGCTGGAAATGGCCGGCTTCCACTCGTCCGGTCAGGTAACCCTCTTCGACGGCCGCTCCGGTGACCCGTTCAAGCATAAGGTCACGGTCGGAGTGATGTACGTTCTCAAGCTACATCACTTGGTTGACGACAAGATCCACGCCCGTTCCATCGGACCCTACAGTCTGGTCACCCAACAGCCGCTGGGTGGTAAGGCTCAGTTCGGCGGCCAGAGGCTGGGAGAGATGGAGGTCTGGGCCATGGAGGCCTACGGCGCCTCCTATGCGCTTCAGGAGTTCCTTACCGTCAAGTCGGACGATGTCTCCGGACGCACACGGATGTACGAAGCCATTGTCAAGGGCAAGCACACCCTTGAACCGGGCCTGCCGGAATCTTTCAACGTCCTCATCAAGGAACTTCAGTCGCTGTGCCTTGACGTGGAACTGTTGGAGGGGGACGAGGAATAACTACAAATACCTTCGTGGACAGCCTGGCCGGCATCGTCGCGGAGCTTCAGAATAACGGAGGAGAGCATCGTGGAAGATTATTTCAGTTTTTTCGATAAACCCAAAGATCCACTCCACTTTTCAGCTATACGGATATCGGTTTCGTCGCCGGAGAAGATCCGGGAACGTTCCCACGGCGAGGTAAAGAAACCGGAAACAATCAATTACCGCACCTTCAAACCGGAGCGTGACGGTCTGTTCTGTGCCAAGATCTTCGGTCCCACCAAGGACTACGAGTGCAACTGCGGCAAGTACAAGCGGATGAAACACCGCGGCATCATCTGCGAAAAGTGCGGCGTTGAGGTCATCCCCTCCAAAGTGCGCCGGGAGCGGCTGGGACATATCGATCTTGCAACGCCGGTAGCCCATATATGGTTCCTCAAGTCGTTGCCGTCGCGTATCGGCAATCTGCTGGACATCACCCTCAAGGATCTTGAGAAGGTCCTCTACTTTGAGGCATTCGTCATCAGCGACCCCAAGAATACACCAATGGAGTTCTGTGAAGTGATGTCCGAGGAAAAATTCCTCAAGGCCCAACAGGAATACGGCAGCGATGCCTTCGAGGGAGGCATGGGGGCCGAGGCCATCCGTAACTGCCTCCGCTCCCTCAACCTGGACGAACTGGCTGTGCTGCTCCGTACCGAGATGATGGAGTCTACCAGCGAGGCAAAACGCAAGAAAACCGCCAAACGCCTCAAGGTTGTAGAGGCGTTCAAGTCGTCGGGCAACAAGCCGGAGTGGATGATCCTGGAATGCATCCCGGTCCTCCCGCCGGAGTTGCGCCCGCTGGTGCCGCTGGATGGCGGCCGTTTCGCCACCTCCGATCTGAACGACCTGTACCGCCGGGTCATCAATCGCAATAACCGCCTCAAACGTCTCTGCGAATTGCAGGCGCCCGAGGTGATCATCCGCAACGAAAAACGGATGCTTCAGGAAGCGGTGGACGCCCTTTTCGACAACGGCCGCCGCGGCCGCGCCATTGCCGGCCCTAACAAGCGTCCATTGAAATCGCTTTCAGACATGCTCAAGGGCAAGTCGGGCCGTTTCCGCCAGAACCTGCTGGGCAAACGCGTTGACTATTCCGGCCGTTCGGTTATCGTCGTCGGCCCGGAACTGAGGTTGCACCAATGCGGCCTGCCGAAGAAGATGGCCCTGGAACTGTTCAAACCCTTTATCTACAACAAACTGGAGGAACGGGGCTACGTAACCACCATCAAGAGCGCCAAGAAGATGGTTGAGAAGGAACGCCCCGAGGTATGGGACGTGCTGGAGGAGGTCATCAAGGAACACCCGGTGATGCTCAACCGCGCTCCGACCCTGCACCGTCTCGGCATCCAGGCATTTGAACCGGTACTGATCGAAGGCAAGGCCATTCAACTGCATCCGCTGGTCTGCACCGCCTTCAACGCCGACTTCGACGGCGACCAGATGGCCGTGCATCTGCCCCTCTCCATCGAGAGCCAGGTGGAGGCCCGCGTTCTGATGATGTCCACCAACAACATTCTGTCGCCGGCCAACGGCAAGCCGATCATCGTCCCGTCTCAGGATATGGTTCTCGGCGCCTATTACATGACCAGGGATCGCCTGTACGAGCCCGATCCCGACGATAAGACCGGCCGGGCCAAGATCGATCCGGCCTCCGGCAAGAGAATGTACCGCAAGGTCAAGGGCACCGGCAAGATCTTCTCGTCAAGCGATGAGGTGCGCATCGCTTTCGATGCCGGCGAGGTCGATATGCAGGCCAAGGTCCGCGTGCGGATGAAAAACCTGGCAATCGACGAAAAACCGCAATTGATCGACACCACCATCGGGCGGGTCATCATGCGGGAGATCCTGCCGCCGCAGGTGCCGTTCAGCGCGATCAACAAGGTGCTCAACAAGAAGGAGTTGTCCAATCTCGTTGATACCTGCTACCGACTGGCCGACAGCAAGGAAACCGTTATCCTGGCCGACCGCCTCAAGGAGATCGGTTTCCGTTACGCCAATCTGGCCGGCATCTCCATCTGTCTGGACGATATGGTCATCCCGGAAGGGAAGACGGCCATCATCACCAAGGCCGAGGACGAGGTCAAGGAGATCCAGAACCAGTATACCGAAGGTCTCATCACCGACGGCGAGCGCTACAACAAGGTTATCGACATCTGGGCCAAGGCCACCGAGGATATTGCCAAGGAGATGCTCGACAATCTGTCAAAGGAAAGCTTCATGGTCGATGGGGAAGAGGTCCATGAAGCATCCTTCAATGCCATTCACATGATGGCTGATTCGGGCGCCCGTGGTTCGGCCCAGCAGATACGCCAGTTGGCCGGTATGCGTGGCTTGATGGCCAAGCCGTCCGGCGAAATCATAGAAACCCCCATTACCGCCAATTTCCGAGAAGGCTTGACGGTTCTCCAGTATTTCATCTCCACCCACGGTGCCCGTAAAGGTCTGGCCGATACGGCGCTCAAAACCGCCAACTCCGGTTATTTGACCCGCCGTCTGGTGGATGTTGCCCAGGACGCCATCATTACCGAGGACGACTGCGGTACCCTGGATGGCCTGATCGTGTCGTCCCTGACCGAGGGAGGCGAGATCATCGAGCATATCGGCGACCGTATCCTTGGGCGCGTGGCCCTGGATGACATTCTCGACCCGGTTACGGGCGAGGTGTTGGTGGAGGCCAATCAGGAGATAGATGAAAACCTGGTCATGGGCATCGAGGACGCCGGCCTTGAGAAGGTCAAGATTCGTTCCGTGCTTACCTGTCAGAGCCGTCGGGGCATTTGCGCCAAGTGTTACGGTCGCGACCTGGCTCGCGGCCATATCGTCAATATGGGCGAGGCGGTCGGCGTCATTGCCGCCCAGTCCATCGGCGAGCCGGGTACCCAGCTGACCATGCGTACCTTCCATATCGGTGGTACCGCTTCCCGCCATGCCGAGCAGACATCTCTGGAGGCCCGAACCGATGGCTCCCTCAAGTTCATGAACGTGAATACGGTCGTGAACAACGAGGGGCATCATATCGTCATGAACCGCAACGGCGAGATCGCCGTTATTGACGAAACCGGACGCGAACGCGAGAAATACACGGTTGTCTACGGCGCCAAGATTAAGATCGCGCCGGGCGGCAAGGTGAAACAGGGCGACACCCTGGCAGAGTGGGACCCCTACACCATGCCGATCCTCACCGAGGTTGCCGGTAAGGTAAAGTTCGGCGACATCGCGGAGGGCGTTACCATCGAGGAACAACTGGACGAAGTGACCGGCCTCTCTCGCAAGGTCATCATTGAGACCAAGGATTCGGATAAGCGTCCGCGTATCGCCATCAAGGACACGAGCGGCGACGGCAGTGGCACCATCGGCCGTTACTTTCTGCCGGTCGGGGCCAACATCTATGTCCAGGAGGATGTGCTGGTCAGCGCCGGCGACATCATTGCCAAGATCCCCCGTGAGACCACGAAGACCAAGGATATTACCGGTGGTCTGCCACGCGTCGCCGAATTGTTCGAAGCGCGCAAACCCAAGGATTTTGCGGTTATCTCCGAGATCGACGGCAGGGTCACCTTCGGCAAGGATGCCAAGGGCAAGCGCAAGGTCGTCGTCACGCCGGAACTGGGCGAACCAAAAGAATACCTGATTCCCAAGGGTAAACATATCAGCGTACATGAAGGCGATCATGTGCGTGCCGGTGAGGCTCTCATGGACGGCTCTTCCAACCCGCACGATATTCTGCGCGTGCTCGGGGTCAAGGAGTTGGCCAAGTACCTGGTTGACGAGGTCCAGGAAGTTTACCGTCTCCAGGGCGTCAAGATCAATGACAAGCATATCGAGACCATTGTGCGCCAGATGTTGCGGCGGGTTCGCATCAAAGAGGTGGGCGACGCCAATTTGTTGGTGGACGACCAGGTGGAACGGTGGGTCTTTGAGGAAGAAAATGAAAAGGTCCTCTCTGAGGGCAAGCGTCCTGCCATTGCCGAACCGCTCTTGTTGGGCATTACCAAGGCCTCTCTCTCAACCGAATCGTTTATTTCTGCGGCTTCGTTTCAGGAAACTACCAAGGTGTTGACTCAGGCTGCCATAGAAGGCAAGGTTGACTACCTGCGCGGCTTGAAGGAAAACGTTATCATGGGGCGTCTTATCCCCGCAGGGACCGGCCTTGCGAGGTATCGCCACCTGCGCCTGCAGTCAGAGGCCCAGGCACAGATGGCGGCACAACCGGAAGAGAAGGCCATCGACACGATTGATGACGAACAGGAAGCGGCATAACCTTTCGTTATAGTTATAGTTTTACGGGCTGTGGGGGCGTGTGTCGGTTTGCGCCTCCGCAGCCAGGCAGTAAAAAAAATATTCAGGTATTTTTTTGTTGACAGATGCGTTGTGGTGTAGTAAATATACGGACCATTTGAGTTCGCATGTGAAACAAGGTTCAGCGCAATAGCCATGAATGGAGCTGCCGGTAAAATTCCGGCCCTACACCTATTCCATTCCCTTTCAGCTTATTGACACGCGCGTTGAGTCGGCGGCTCGAAACCAAACCATGTTGTTTTTTTGCTGTATGCTGTGCAGGCTTTTGGGGTCATGCTTGGCGGTCCTGTTTTTTTAAAAAAACAGACATAAATGCCTTGACAGCCGCATTCAAAATTTGTTAGTTTCGCAATTCGCTTCTCTGAGGGGCGAAGATAGTGTTTTAGATATTTTTGCGCTGGGAGAATAATACGACTATGCCGACGATTAATCAGCTGATTCGTGAGGGCAGGGAAAAGAAGAAGGACAAGTCAACGGCGCCTGCGCTGAAGTGTTGTCCGCAGAAGCGTGGTGTCTGTACGAGGGTGTATACGACGACCCCTAAGAAGCCGAACTCGGCTCTTCGTAAGGTCGCCAGGGTGCGTTTGACCAATGGGATCGAGGTCACGTCCTATATTCCCGGTGTCGGCCATAACCTTCAGGAGCACTCCGTTGTTCTGATTCGTGGCGGCAGGGTCAAGGACCTTCCGGGTGTACGCTATCACATCGTTCGTGGTACTCTTGATTCGGTTGGGGTGAAAGATCGTAAAAAGAGTCGCTCCAAATACGGGGCCAAGCGGCCTAAATAGATATTTGACCTGATTTGTTGAGGGGATAGATATGCCTAGAAGAAGAGAAGTGCCTAAAAGAGTCATTCTGCCGGACCCTAAATATAATGACAAGGTGGTTGCCAAGCTTATCAATACGTTGATGCTGGCAGGCAAGAAGAGTGTTGCCGAGTCTATTCTGTATGGTGCGCTCGAGCTGGTTGCCCAGCGGGCCAATGATGAGGCCATCAAGGTGCTCAAGAAGAGCCTTGATAATATTAAGCCTATGCTTGAGGTCAAGTCACGCCGGGTTGGTGGCTCAACTTACCAGGTTCCGATCGAAGTGCGTCCGGACCGTCGTATGTCCTTGGCCATGCGTTGGCTCATCAAGTATTCGACTGCACGCAGTGAGAAGACGATGAAGGACAAACTGGCCGGCGAAATCCTTGATGCCTATAACAACAGGGGTGCAGCCGTCAAAAAGCGTGAGGATGTTCACAAGATGGCCGAGGCCAATCGCGCTTTTGCCCATTATCGTTGGTAGTTTTCGGACTGTATTAATTTCCTGGAGGATTGTGTGCCGCGCTTATCACCGCTTGAACATTATAGAAATATTGGGATTATGGCTCATATCGACGCCGGCAAGACGACGACTACCGAGCGCATCCTTTATTATACCGGTGTATCGCACAAGATCGGCGAAGTGCACGAAGGCACTGCCACCATGGACTGGATGGAGCAGGAGCAGGAGCGGGGCATTACGATTACTTCCGCTGCGACCACTTGCAACTGGAAGGATACCCGGATAAATATCATCGACACCCCCGGCCACGTTGACTTTACCATCGAGGTCGAGCGTTCCTTGCGCGTCCTGGACGGTGCCGTGGCGGTGTTCTGTTCGGTCGGCGGCGTGGAGCCCCAGTCGGAGACGGTCTGGCGTCAGGCAGACAAGTATCACGTGCCGCGTATCGCCTTCATCAACAAGATGGACCGCGTTGGTGCGGATTTCTTCCGTGGCGTGCAGATGATCAAGGACCGTCTCAAGGCGAATCCGCTCCCTATTCAGCTTCCGGTCGGCAAAGAAGAGCATTACAAGGGCATTATCGATCTGGTCACGATGAAGGCCATTATTTGGGAAGAAGAGGCGCTGGGAGCCAAATTCCACGAGGAAGATATCCCGGCCGAACTGCTCGAAGAGGCCAAGGAATACCGTGAAAAGATGATCGAAGAGATTTCAAGCCACGACGATGTTCTCATGGAGAAGTATCTTAGTGGAGAGCAGTTGAGCGAGGCTGAAATCAAGGCCGCCATTCGTTCCTGCACTATCAGTATCAAAATCTGTCCCGTCATCTGCGGATCCGCCTTCAAGAACAAGGGCGTTCAGAACCTGCTGGATGCCGTAGTGGACTACATGCCTTCTCCAATGGATATCCCTGCCATCAAGGGTATTGATGTGGACAGCGGTGAAGAGGTCGAGCGCAAGGCATCCGACAGCGAGCCGTTCGCCGCCTTGGGCTTCAAGATCATGACCGATCCCTTTGTCGGCCAGCTGACATTCTTCCGCGTTTACTCCGGCGTGGTGACGGCCGGATCGTATATCTACAACTCCACCAAAGGGAAAAAAGAGCGTCTTGGCCGCATTCTGAAGATGCACGCCAACAAACGCGAAGAGATCAAGGAGGTCTACGCCGGTGACATTGCCGCTGCCGTCGGCCTGAAATACACGACCACTGGTGATACCCTCTGTAATGAGGATAATCAGGTCATTCTTGAATCCATCGAATTTCCCGAGCCGGTCATCTCCATCGCCATTGAGCCCAAGACAAAGGCAGACCAGGAAAAACTCGGCATAAGTCTTGCCAAGCTTGCCAGCGAGGATCCCTCATTTCGCGTCAAAACCGATGAGGAAACAGGACAGACCATCATATCCGGCATGGGTGAGCTGCACTTGGAGATCATCGTCGACCGGTTGATGCGCGAATTCAAGGTTGAGGCGAATGTGGGCAAACCCCAGGTCGCTTACCGTGAAACCATCACCAAAAAGGTCAAGGTTGAAGGAAAATTCGTGCGCCAGTCTGGTGGTCGTGGTCAGTACGGGCACGTCTGGCTGGAGGTTGAGCCCCAGGAGGCCGGCAAGGGCTTCGAATTTGTCGATGCCATCAAGGGCGGCGTCGTGCCCCGCGAATACATTCCTGCCGTCGGCAAAGGCATCCTTGAGGCGACCGATAACGGCGTCCTGGCCGGGTTCCCGGTTGTTGATGTCAAGATAACCCTGATCGACGGTTCCTACCATGAGGTTGACTCCTCTGAAATGGCCTTTAAGATCGCCGGTTCCATGGGCTTCAAAGAGGGGTGTGCAAAGGCTGGCCCCATTATACTTGAGCCGATTATGTCGGTTGAGGTGGTTGTCCCTGAAGAGTATATGGGCGATGTGATCGGCGACCTGAACTCGAAGCGCGGACGCATCATGGGGATGGATTCCCGTGCCGGTGCCCAGGTAGTGACCGCCATGGTGCCGCTGGCATCCATGTTCGGCTACTCCACGGACCTGCGTTCCGCCACCCAGGGTCGCGCCACCTACGCCATGACGTTCGACCATTATGAACCGGTACCCAAGTCGGTTGCAGACGACATAATCGCAAAAGTAAAAGGTTAATCTAGCTAACAACACTTTTTAGGAGGGCCTGTTATCATGGCGAAGGCGAAATTCGAGCGTAACAAACCGCATGTAAACATCGGCACGATAGGTCACGTTGACCACGGCAAGACCACATTGACCGCCGCCATCACGAAGGTACTGGCCGGCAAGGGCCAGGCCGAATTCAAGGCGTTCGACCAGATCGACAATGCGCCTGAAGAACGTGAGCGCGGTATCACGATTGCCACGGCGCACGTTGAATACGAGACCGACAAA
>JARLIR010000113.1 GCA_031291635.1 Rhizomicrobium sp.
GCGCTCCACGGTCTCTGGCTTTTCCAGCGTAGCGCTTGGTACCAGCATCGCTATCCGCGCTTGCGCAGCGGGGTACTGCGCCCCCACCTCCACGCCTGCAACGGTCAAAGCCGCGCCCGCAACAATCGCGACACAGGCCGCAAGCGCGCGGAAGCCGGGCAACGGCGCCTCTTCGTCCCACAGGATGAGCAGCGCAAAGGCGAAGATCAGCCCCACCACGAAGCCGCCGAAATGAGCCCCCACATCGATCATCATGGCGCCGTGCGCCGCCGAAGGCGCTATGGCGGGGATCAGGGTGAACAGCGCCAGCCGGCGCAGTCTTTTGGCATGGGCTTGCAGGCTGACGTGATAGCTGAGGCCGTAGACCATCGTCACCAAGGCCATGATCGCCCCTGAGGCGCCGACACTGACCATGCGCGGATCGCCTAGCGCCATCGAACCGATGCTGCCACCAATACCCCCGATGAGATAGCAAGCCGCCAGCCAAGCTGAGCCGATATGGCGTTCCAAAATAACGCCCGCCACGAGCAGCGTGATCAGATTGCCGATCAGGTGATCGGGCGAACCGTGCAGCCAAGCGGCGGTGAAGAGGCGCCACCACTCCTGTCCATCGACCACCAGATGACGGTCGATGCCGCCAAAGCCCGCCGCCTGGGCAAAATCCATGCTCCAGCTGCCGGCCAGTTGCACCTCGCCCCAGTAAATCGCGGCGAGAACCAAAGCGACCGCAAGGGTGAAGAGCGGCCACGGCCGTTGGACCGCTGCCACTTCTGCCACGCGCGTCTCACGGAAATGCGCTGGCTGCGGCCGCGCATAGGCTGTGCGCACCTCTTGGCCGAAGCTTGGCCGTTTGCCGAAACTGGACGGCATCCCATCCCCCTTACCAAGAGGGCACTATGCCGGGCGGCTGATTTCTTCCGGCTTAAGCGGGTCTCTAAAAGGAGAGAAATTGTTTTTGCCTACAAATGAGGCAAGTATGAACTGTGGCGGAATTTAATGCATTTCTTTCGTGGGTGTACTTGACCTTGCGTCGGTTTCTCTCGACGCTGCTAGTTGGAGCATAAACTAGCACGGGATTTTGGGGGATGACGGGGCTCACTGGCGGTGATCCGCGCCTGTTTCAACTGCGCCAAGCGGCCTCGGCCGCGGCTGCGGCCGGGCGTTGGGATGATGCCGCGCGGCTCTGGCAGCAATTCCTGACTTTGGCGCCGGGCCATTGCGAAGCCCTCCACTTTCTCGGGCAGCGGGCCCTTCAGCGTGGTGATGTCTTCGGCGCGCGCCAGCTTTTCGAACAAGCCAACCCGCCCGACCCCATGGTCTTGCTCGGCCTAGCGTTTGCCTGTCGCCAATTGGGGGATGATCCCTGCGAGATGGCGGCCCTCACCACGGCGCTCACCCTTGATCCCTATTGCTATCCCGCCTTGCTCGCCAAAGGCGCCAGTTTCGAGCGCCATGGCCTGCGCCGACGGGCCGCGCAAATCTACAAGGACGCACTGAAAATTGTGCCGCCAGACGAGCGCCTGTCGCCCGCGCTGCGTGCCGACGTCGTCCGCGCCCGCGCCGTGGTGCAGCAGAGCATGGTGGATCTCGATGCCTTTCTCGAAACCAAACTCAGCGCTCTGCGGGCGCAGCATGCGAGCAGCGCTCTAGCCCGTATCGATGTCGCCAAAGAAGCGATGGTCGGGCGCAGCAAAATCTACACCTCCGAAGCCAGTCTGTTGCGCCTGCCGCAACTGCCCGCGGTGCCGTTTTTCGACCGTGCTCATTTTCCCTGGCTGGCAGCGCTGGAAGCCAAGACCGACATCATCCGTGCCGAGCTTGCGGCGCTGTTGCAGACCACCAAGGCGGAATTTGCGCCTTATCTCAACTACCCCGCGGATGCGCCGCTGGAGCAATGGGTCGAGCTCAACGGTTCGCCGCGCTGGACCTCGCTCTATCTGTGGAAGGATGGCGCACGCATTGAAAAGAATTGCGCCCTCTGCCCGGGCACGGTCGCGGCCTTGGCAGATATACCGCTGGCCTCCATCCCGGGCGGCGAGCCGCTGGCGATGTTTTCGGCGCTGGAACCCCACACTCACATCCCGCCCCATACCGGCATCACCAATGCGCGCAGCGTCGTGCACCTGCCACTCATTTTGCCCGGGCAATGCCGCTTCCGGGTCGGTCACGAGACGCGCGAATGGAAGCTGGGCGAGGCTTGGGTGTTTGACGATTCCATCGAACATGAAGCCTTCAATGACAGCGACGAATTGCGCGTCATCCTGATCTTCAATGTCTGGAATCCTTATCTTAGCCAAGCCGAACAGGCTTCCGCCGCCGCCTTGATTGCAGGCTATTACGACTATCTGAACGCCGATCTCGCCGCCGTTTAACCGCGACGATCTGCGTGTTGAGCTGCCCCCACAACGCACCGCCTAGTAGCGCGCGCAGTGCTTCGCTGCGATCCGCACACCCTTCGGGAGACCTCACCATGAGCACGCTCGGCAATTTGAAAACCGCCTTCGCTGGCGAGAGCCAAGCCACCGCCAAATATCTCGCCTTTGCCGAAAAGGCCGCGCGCGATGGTCTGCCCGTGATTGCCAAGCTGTTTCGCGCCGTCGCGGCGGCGGAAGCCATTCACGCCCGCAATCATCTGAAGGCGATGGAAGGTGTGAAGTCGACGCTGGAAAATCTCACCGAAGCCCGAGGCGGCGAGGATTACGAGATCACCACCATGTATCCGCCGATGATCGCTACTGCTGAAGCGGATGGCGATAAGAAAGCCGCCCGCTCCATGCATTTCGCGCTGGAAGTCGAGAAGGTGCATTACGAGCTCTATGGCACGGCGATTGCGGCGGTGACCGATGGCGCCGATCTGACAGATGCCACCATGCATGTCTGCCCGATCTGCGGCCACACCGTCATCGGCGATGCTCCCGACAACTGCCCCGTCTGCGGCTGCGCCGGAAAAAACTACACGACAATCGACTAAGGGCGAGAACTTAAGGCTCCAGCGGGATCATCACTTCATTGCGCCGCGCGAACCACAAGGTCCAAGGCGGATTATATTGGGACAGCGAGGCCGGACCGTTGGCGCGCAGGCCGTGCGATTTGACAAAATCGCTCAGCGCCGCGGTCTTGGCGTCGAATTCCTTTTGATCCGCCCAGCCGGAAAAGCGGACCACCGCGACCCGGCGGGGCGGAAGATTTTTCAATTGCACGCTCGGATCGTCCGGTTTGGGCAAGGTCGCTAGGCTATAGCCATGCGGCAGGTGGAAGCGGACGACCCAGCTACCCGCATGCGGAATCTGGGTTACAGGAGCCGTCATCGCGTTTCTTTCGCTGACCCTTTGCTGCGCCACGGGCGCGGTCATGGCGATGCTCTGCTGCTTGGTATTGCCGCCAAAAATGTAATGGGCCAGCAATCGAAAGCCTTTGCTGGCGGATTCTTTTTGATCGCCCGTTACGGTTACTTCTGCGACGACCAAGGCGGGGTAGTCCCGCACTTCGAAGTCGCCCTCGTGCAAGACAAGCGTGAAGGCTGGTTCTTCTGCGGCCATGGCTGGGCTCCCAAGAAGCACAAGGGTGAATAAGAGGCTGGAAGAGATGCGTTTCATGACGGCCTCGCAGAACGGCTGTGGATCCTAGCACTTCGATCAGCAAGAAGATCGTTCGGAAAACACGCATATCCTGGGTGTCGGCAGGCGCAACGAAGCGAGAGCACTCCAAAACGTGTATTGGCCTGGGGCAGGGTGGAAGCGCATGCTCGGGGGCCATTCACAAAGTGCTCCGCCATGAAGATTTGTTTCGCGCTTGCCGCCTTGCTGCTGGCCGCGCCGCTTTACGCCGCCGATGCTCCGAAAGTGGATTCGCGCTTCGTCCAGCCGCTGCCGCTCGATTTCAACGACCACACCGGTTTCGTCTCGATCTTCGATGGCACGCTGGAAGGCTGGGACGGCGACCGCCGTTTTTGGCGCGCCGAGAACGGTATCATTGTTGGCGAGAACAGTGCCGCCCATCCCAGCGGCAATTCCTATCTCACTTACAAAAAGCTATCCGCGCATGATTTCGATCTGCGCCTGGAGATCAAAGTCGAAAATGGCGGCGGCAGTGGCGTGCAATATCGCAGCCGCCTTGGTGTACCTTGGCGCTCGAAAACCCCGCCCGATGTGCTGGCTGCTGTCGGCCCTTACAACGGCGATACCATGCTGACCGGGCCGCAAGCCGATTTCTGGTATCCGGTAAACCCCAAATCCTTTGCTTATAACGGCCAAGCCTTTGCGGAAAATTCACCGCTCGGCATCGAAGCCTGGCTCGGCCAAGTGGTGCGCCAATTCGGCGGCGATCAAGCCCAGAAAAAACTCGTCGCCATGATCGCGCCGCCAGAACAGCTCACCGGCCATGTCAAAATCAACGATTGGAACCAATACGAAATCATCGCCCGCGGCGGCGTCTTCATCCACATCTTGAACGGCCAGCTGATGGCGGTCCTAATCGACGACGACCCCGCTTCCACCAACCAACTTCCCGGCCTCTTCGGCCTGGAAATCGAAAACATCACCAAAGTCTCGGCCCGCAACATTTATGTGCGGAAGTTGAATTAGCTTTTCTTCTTCCCCAGCGTCTTCACCAGAAAATCGCCCATCGCGGTGACACGTTGCGGTTTGGGTCCTCCTGGTGGGGTCAACCAATAAACCGCGCCTTCGGTCATGCTCCATTCGGGCAGCAGAATCTCCACCTGTTTCTTTGCGATTGCCCCGTCGGCGATGAAGTCCGGCAAGATACCGATGCCGATGCCGCCGACGATGCTGGGCAGCATGGCTTCGCCATTGTTGACGCGCAGCGGTCCGTTGGGGCGCACGGTGGCGACTTCGCCATCTTTTTTGCGGAACGACCAAGCGCCTTGGCGTAGCTGATAGGAATAGGTCAGTCCCAGATGCTCGCTGAGGTGCAGCGGATGCTTGGGCCGCCCATGCGCTTTCAGATAAGCGGGCGAGGCCAAGAGATACAGCTTCATGCCGCACAGCCGCCGCGCCACGAGCGAGGAATCCGGTAGCGCCGCAATGCGAATGGCGCCGTCATAGCCTTCGCCCACAATGTCTACCAAATCATCGCTCAAATGCAGATCCACCGACACCTCCGGATATTCGCGAAAGAACAGCGGCAGCAGCGGCGCGATATGCATCACGCCAAAACTCATCGGCGCCGCGATCCGCAGCAAGCCGCGCGGGCTTTGCGATTGGCACAGCGCCTCGCTTTCCGCCGCTTCACCTTCGGCCAGCATGGCACCCGCCCGGGCCAGCAGCCTTTGCCCGGCTTCAGTCAGGGCCAATTTGCGCGAGGTGCGGTTGAACAGGGTTGCCCCCAGCCGTTGCTCCAGCCGCGTCACCGCTTTGGAGATCGTCGGCTTGGACAGTTTCAGCTCCGTCGCAGCGCGGGCAAAGCTCTGAAACTCCGCCACTTTTGCGAAAATCGCCAAGGCTTCGAAGTCGGGCAGGGCAGACATCAAAAGACCCCATTACAAATATGTGGAAACGATAAGTTTCAATCGTTTCTATTTCTGTTCGGGCTTACAAGCAATATCTGTGGTCGGCAATGAAGGGCGGCCCAAAAAAGACGATGGCGCCGCCAGGAGACCACCATGATCGAACTGAGACCCTTCAATACCCTCGGCGGCGCCAACCATGGTTGGCTGAACGCCAAGCACCATTTCTCCTTCGCCGATTACCACGACCCCAAGCGCGAGCAATGGGGCGCTTTGCGCGTCTGGAATGATGACGAGATCGCGCCCAATTCCGGCTTCCCCCCGCATCCCCACGCCAATATGGAGATCATCACCTATGTCCGCGAGGGTGCCATCACGCATCAGGATTCGCTCGGCAACAAAGGCCGCACGGTGGCGGGCGATGTCCAGGTGATGAGCGCAGGCACCGGCGTGCGCCATTCGGAATACAATCTCGAAACCGAGCTGACACGGATCTTTCAGATCTGGATTTTCCCGCGTGAGCGCGGCGGTGCACCGGCTTGGGGCGCCAAGCCCTTTCCTAAGACCGATCGCTCTGGCCGCTTTGTCACCCTCGCTTCGGGCTTTGCGGATGACACCGACGCTCTTCCCATCCGCGCCGATGCGCGCGTTTTGGGCGCCACGTTGAAAGCCGGGGAAACCACCGAATACAAGCTCGGCAAAAACCGTCACGGTTATCTCGTGCTGGCCAAAGGCGCGGTGGACATTGGTGGTGTCCACGTCAATGCCCGCGATGGTGCCGCTATTTCCGACCTTGACGTGATCACCGTCACGGCGCTGGAAGAATCCGAAATCGTGCTTGTCGATAGCATCTAACCCACGGAGCAACCCATGCCCAAAGTCCTGGTCCTGTATTATTCGTCCTACGGCCACATCGAGAAAATGGCCGAAGCCGTTGCCGCCGGCGCGCGCGAAGCCGGTGCTGAAGTCGACATCAAACGCGTGCCGGAAACCGTGCCGCTCGAAATCGCCACCAAGAGCTACTTCAAGCTCGACCAGGCTGCCCCGGTGGCCAGCATCGCCGACTTGGCCAATTACGACGCCATCATCGTCGGCACAGGTACGCGCTTCGGCCGTATGTCGTCGCAAATGGCGAGCTTTCTGGACCAGGCTGGCGGGTTGTGGGCCAAGGGCGCGCTGCACGGCAAAGTCGGTGGCGCCTTCACTTCCACAGCGACTCAGCATGGCGGCCAGGAGACAACGCTCTTTACTATCATCACCAATTTCTTGCATTTCGGCATGGTGATCGTGGGGCTCGATTACGGTCATGCGGGGCAGATGACACTGGATGAAATCACCGGTGGCTCGCCTTATGGCGCCACCACGATCACCGGCGGTGACGGTTCGCGTCAGCCTTCGGAAAACGAGTTGACGGGTGCCCGTTACCAAGGCCGCAAGATCGCCGAGACGGCTGCCAAGCTGCACGGCTAAGAAATTCCGCTAGGGAAATAAAAGGGCGCTCCGAAGGGATGCGCCCTTTCTTTTTTGCGTGCCGATAGCGGCTCCGCATTATTTCCGAACAGAGGTGCAGGGGTGCCACACCGGTGGTGACTCTTGGCGCGCGCCCAAAAGCGCTGCTTCGCACCCCGTTGCGAGCCTGCTGCGGACGCCCTTCGCAGACTCTGGTTTTGTGCCAAATCGATTACAAAACAACGTTTTAATTGTGAAATCGTGGTTCGAGCGCGTTTCTTACGGAGACATGTAGCAGACGTAAATTTTCGCGCGAAAGAACGTTGTCCGTACTGCATACAGTACGCAAATAGCTATTTACCTACTATCACATTGCAAACTTGCAAATGTGCATAGCCCGCCACTGAACCTCCCTGGGCATCATCACGGCAAGTCCGAACCTGTGCAGTTTTGCGGCATGAGTGTTCCGCAGGCAGGTCGGCATAGCCGTTATAGCTCTTAGGGGGTTTCCCGTTATGGACATGAAATTGTGTTTTCGATCGTCGCTCCTGTTTGGAGTGATGGCTGTCGCGATGGCCGGTCCGGCTCTCGCGCAGCAATCGGCAGAGACGGTGGTGGTCACCGGCTCCCGTATTCCCGTGTCGTCAAATCTTAGCTCGGTGAGCCCAGTCCAAACGGTCACCGATGAGCAGTTCAAGCTCAAGGGCGCGACGGATGTCGTCGATTTGCTGAACGACATGCCGCAGACATTTGTTAGCAACACATCCGACTTCACCAACGCCAACAACCCGCTTTCCACGCCTGGCGGTGTCACCACAGTCGACTTGCGCGGTTTGGGCGCGACGAGAACCCTTGTTCTGGTCAACGGCCGTCGGCTCGGCCTGGGCGATCCCAACACGGGCAACCCCAATGCGGCGCCAGACCTTGACCAGATTCCGACAACTTTGGTTGAGCGCGTCGAGGTTCTGACCGGCGGCGCCTCGGCGACCTATGGTTCGGACGCGGTCGCGGGCGTCGTCAACTTCCAAATGAAGCAAGACTTCGAAGGCGTCCAGGTCGACTTCCAATGGGGCGCTGATTGGCACGACAATACCAACTCCTTCGCCCGCAGCGTTGAGCAGAAGGCGATTACCGCCAACACACAAGGGCCTCTCAGCCTTGCCAAAGACAGCGCCTTTGACGGCCAGAACCTCGATGCCTCGATCATCATGGGCGTCAATACCGCAGGCGGCAAAGGCAACGTGACGGCCTATCTGTCCTATCGCAATGCCGACCCGGTCTGGATGAAGAATCGCGACTTCTCGGCCTGCCAAATCAATATCGTCGATGGTGGCCAAGCCACGAAACTCGCAGGGTCGAACTGCTCAGGTTCGAGCAATTCGAACAACGTCAACGGCTTTTCCGTTGTCGGAAGTTCTTTGGTGCCGCGCCCGTCGCCGGGCTCCTCGCCGCCGTCATCGTTCAACTCCAACACCTATGAATCTTTGTCGCGGCAGGATACGCGCTTCAATGGCGGCTTCTTCGCCCATTACGATTTGGCAGACTACGCCAAACCGTATAGCGAATTCTCCTTCATGGACGACCGTTCCTATCAACAGATCGCGCCTGGTGCCGTGTTCGCTGGCGCCAACGCTCTGTCAGCGGACGGATCCGGTTTGTGGGTGACGAACTGCGACAACCCGCTGCTCAGCGCGCAAGAAAAAGGCGTGCTGTGCTCGCCCGCGGACGTCGCGGCCGGTAACGACACAGAGATGGATTTGCGGCGTCGTAATATCGAAGGCGGTCCGCGTTACAGCCAATACGAACACGAATCCTTCCGCGGCGTGGTTGGCGTGAAGGGCGATTTTGCCGACGCCTGGCACTACGATGTGTTTGGCTCTTACTATTACGTCACGGGCACGCAGTTCAACGGCAACTACCTGAGCAACCGCAGAATCAATAACGCTCTCGAAGTTGTTAATGTTGGTGGCGTTCCGACTTGTAAATCTGTCGTCAACGGCTCCGACACCTCGTGCGTGCCTTACAATATCTGGACGCAAGGTGGGGTGACGAAGGCCCAGACGGATTATCTGGCCAGCTTCGGCACATCGCAGGGCAATCTCTTCGAAGAAATCCTCGAAGCTGACCTTACCGGTGACCTCGGCGCCTACGGCGTCAAGTCACCCTTCTCAAGCGACGGCGTCTCCGTTTCCGTCGGCTTGACCAATCGCAAAGACAAAATGTACTTCCAAGGCGATCAAGCCGAATCCTCGAATGACCTTGTCGGCTTCAGCGGTGCAACCGTTTCAGTCAACAACGCCGTCAACGTGACCGAGGAATACGGCGAATTCCGCATTCCGCTGGCGCAGAATCAGCCGTTCATCCAAGACCTAAGCATCGAAGCCGGCATCCGGTTCTCGAGCTACACCAATGGTACCCATCCCACGACCTGGAAATCGGGTGTGCAATGGGCGCCGGTCAGTGACATCCGTTTCCGCGCCTCCTACGACGTGGCTATCCGCGCCCCGAGCATCTTGGAATCGTTCACGCCGGAATCAGTCACCAACACCAGTGTCGTGTCGGAAGATCCTTGCGCGCCGTCTGACACCACACATGTCGCTTCCGCCACGCTGGCTCAGTGTATGCGAACAGGCGTGACGGCCGCCCAATACGGTAATGGCGGCAGCACCAACACCATCACCCAATGCCCGTCGGGCCAGTGCGCGGTCCTGCAGGGTGGCAACCCGGATCTGAAACCCGAAAAGGCCAAAACCTTCTCGGTCGGTTTGACCGCCACGCCGACCATCGTGCCGGGTCTCGTTGCCAGCATGGACTACTACAAAATCGACGTTTACAACGAGGTCGGCACCATTCCGATCGATGTCTCGCTCGCCAACTGTCTTTCCACGGGCGATCCGAGGTTCTGCAACAACATCAAGCGCACGTCTGTCGGTACGTTGTACGGCACGACGATCAACGGCGGCGGTTACCTGATCGGTAACAACCTCAACATCGGCTTCGGCAACATTTCGGGCATCGACTTCCAGGCCGATTATCAGACCTCGCTGGATGACCTTGGACTTGATGGCTTCGGCGCTTTGGCCTTCCACCTGACGGGCAGCTATACCCTAACGGCGAAGACCCAAACCACGCCGGATCAGCCGGTCTACGACTGCGTCGGTCTGTTCGGTAACACCTGCGGTGGTCCGCTCCCCAGCTGGCGTCATAACTTCCGCGTCAATTGGGAAACCCCGTGGGATGTCCTGGTCGCGGTGACCTGGCGTTATATCGGCAGCTCGGCCTTGGACAGCAATACCTCCAATCCTGTGTTGTCGAATGGCAAGACGGATCGCTTCAATGCCGGTATCGGCGTCTACAACTACTTCGACGTTGCTGCCACGTGGCAGATGACCAAGGAACTCGAGCTGCGCGCCGGTATGGCGAACATCTTCGATACCGACCCGCCGATCATCAGCAACCTGATTACCGGTACAGGCACGCCGAACACCTACAACAGCTACGACGTTCTGGGCCGCAGCGTGTTCGTGTCCCTCACGGCGAAACTGTAACCTTCGCGACGGATTATGCGGCGGCGGGCTTCACGGCCCGCCGCTTTTCTTTTGGGGGAATGGGAAAGCCGCAGCGTGCGCGGGATCAGGCCTCGACAATTTGTGCGAGGACTGTGTGAATTTCCTGCTGCAAGGCTGTGCCGCGGTCGCTGAGATAGACCAGGCGCCTTCGTCCGTCAGTGGCATGGCGCACGACGGTGAGCAGGCCGTCCGGCCCGCATAGGCTGTCCACCGCCCGTGACACCATCGAGTCGCTGAGGCCGCAGATATAAACCAGGTCCTTGACGCCGATGCCCTCGTTCACGCAGACGGCTAGGAAAATTATCAGTGTTTCAAGCCGAAGATTGGGGACGCGCTTGAGGGCTATCCCAAGAGCTTGAAGCAAGACACCCGCTGCAATGACTTGGCTCTGTACGCCACTCACCCGATCTTAGCCTGTCGCGTACCGATCACCGGCCGCTTCAGAACCTCGGCATTGGGCAGGGCGCTAGGGTCGGGTTTGCGGTCGCGGCGTTCGCGGATCACCAGCTGCACCTCAGGGTAGTGCGTCTTCAACTCCTGGACGAAACCCGTTAGCCGGCTTTGATGGTCTGCCGCCTGAACAAAATCACTGGCGGAGATGTCCACTATGATCTGTGCTCTTAGCTCCATGCTGTTCCCCATCTGTCGAAGGCCAAAGCGTGAACTCAAGGTTGGCATAAGGATGCCCAAAAATGCATCAAACGGAAGAACTTTTATTTGCAAAAATGCAAGGAAATCTAGTTTTTATTGCTACTAGTGAGGGTTCTGTTCCGGCATCGTCTCCAAAGGCGTTCTCAATACTGAAAAGAATGTTTGATAGACCAATTGGATACTTGAAATGCTTCCCTAAAGTCATAGCGTTGGCTGCCATCGTCCGGAAGAATCGCAGCCAATAACCCCAATAATTTTGGGAATTTCCTCCTGATGTAGGGCCGCCACAGGCCATCCGGCGAGGCGCCTGTGCCGAGGGACGCTCGGCCTCGCTCCCTTGTCGCCACAGGGGCTGGATGAATTTCGCCGGGCAAAGCCCCCGTGCTTGTCCAAACCGGCGTTTGCGTCTATTCCTCCTGCGCCCTTAAGCGCTTACGTCGGATCCGGTTCTCGGGCACCAGGCGCGATCAACAAAAAGACGCATAACGCCATGCCTCTCCTGCGATTTCTCCCCGAAGCAACCAACATCAACTTCATCGGCGTACGCTATTACGCCTTCGCCTTTGACGGCTTGCTGCTGCTGATCTCGATCGTGTCCATTCTCTGGCACGGCTTCAATCTGGGTCTGGACTTCACTGGCGGTGTCGAGGTCGAGGCCAAAGCGCCTTATTCGATCAGCCAAAGCCAGATCGGCGCCATCCGCGAGCAGATCACCGCGCTCAACTTCAACGATCAGGTGATTCAGACCGTCGGCGGCGGCCCCTGCGCCCGGCCGGAAGGCTCTTGCGTCATGATCCGCGTGCAGCCGCGCGCCAATCAGGATTACAACGCCGCGGCCCAGACCATCAAAAACAAGCTCGGCACCAAATACACTTATCTGAACACCCAAGTGATCGGCGCCAAGGTCTCAGGCGAGCTGCTGCATGCCGGCATATACGCCGCCATCGCCGCAGTTATCTGCATCTCGCTCTGGGTGGCCTTCCGCTTTGAGTGGCAATATGGCGCCGCCGCAGCCTTCGCGACCGGGCACGACGTCTTCGTCACCGCGGGCCTCTTCAGCGTGCTGCATCTGGATTTCACCCTGACCTCGATCGCCGCCTTGCTGACGCTAGCAGGCTATTCGATCAACGATACGGTGGTGGTGTTCGATCGACTACGCGAGAACCGGCGCAAATATAAGCGCATGCCGCTGGCCGAGCTGATCAACCTCTCCACCAATCAGATGCTGACGCGAACCATCCTGACCTCGGTGGCGACGGCGCTGTCGATCATCCCGCTCTATTTCTTCGTGCCTGCGCTGATGGAGTTCACGGGCGCCATTCTGTTCGGCATCGTGGTCGGCACCTTCTCGTCCACCTATGTGGCCGCGGCGCTGCTGCTCTATCTGCCCAAGCCCGCCGGTCCCATCGAAACCCCGGTGGCCGCCGAAACGTCATAAGCGAATAGCGAAATAGCGAGTAGGGGCTTGACGGAGAAATCTGTCGAGCCCTTCTTCTATTCGCTATTCGCTATTCGCTATTCGCTATTCGCTATTCGCTATTCGCTATTCGCTATTCGCTATTCGCCTCTTACAGCGGGAACCAGTCCCGCTTTTCGGTGAACTCTTCATATTGCGCATTGACGCCCGCACGTAGGCCGACGCCGGTGCGCATCGGGGCGAGGGTGACGCCGCCGGAGCGCATATACATGACGCCAATCCCGGCCACGAAATAATAGGAGCCTTCCACGCCGGGGAAGCGCTGGAACAGGCGTTCCTCTTTTTTCAGGTTGTAGGCGAGGGTGAAGACCTTCGAGGCATTGCCGCCGACATCGAAGCCGACCGAAGGGCCGCGCCAAAAGACGCGTTTGGGTTCGTGGTTCTTGCGGATCAGCCAGCCCGAGCCATAGCGCAAGCCGACCACGAAAGCGCCGGAGCCTTCGTCACCTTTGATATAGCCATCGGGGCGGCCTTCGTCGCTGAAGACGCGCTGCACGGCCTTGGCGACCCGCTCCGTGGCGATGCCGAAAAAGTCGGCCGCCGAACGGGTAATCTCATTTTCGGTAAAGGTCTCGTCCTCGCTCTTGCTCTCCTGGGCGAGGGCGGGAACAGAAACCAGACTGCTGGCGCCGGTGGCCAGGGCACCCAAAATCAACGCACGCCGTTTCATCGGCTACTCCCTATTTTGCATGACTGCCGGACGAATCAGGTGGCGTCAGCATCTCCCAATTCGCTGGCTTCGCCAACGCGAGGCCGCCACAGCGTTAAGCGAAGACAGCGCTGGCGCCCCAATGAAATCGGCGTCACCTCGATCAACCTGTGGCTGATATCCGCGCCATGATGCCCGCCAGAGGATGCCAAGCCGGCCGGATATCGGCCAAATTGTCTCATGACGGAGGGCACTTAATCGATGCGCAAGGAGGCCTCGCCTAGCTTTCCGCCCATGGGATTCGACGGGACGAAAGCGTGGCCAGCATGACCTCGGGGGAGGTTTTTAAGACCGGTGTGGCGTTCATCGATGACGAGCACGACGGCTTGCTGGCGTTGATCCGTCAACTCGATGAGGCGCTGCGTATCGCTGCCGCCCCGGCGGAGATCAGCCGCATCTTTCAAGAGCTGGTGCGCGCCACCGAAACCCATTTCTGGCACGAAGAAGCGGAGTTCATGGGCACGGATTTTCCCCGTGCCGCACAGCACGCCCGCCAGCATCTCCACCTCAAGACCATCCTGACTTGTGTGCAGCGAAGCCTAGACCGCAGCGGCCGCGACGTCTCCTTCGCTGACCAGCTGGCCTTTTTGCGCGATTGGCTGATGGATCACATCGTCAACGAGGACAAACCGCTGGGCGAATATCTGAATGCCGCAGTGTCCTTGGCGGCATCGCGCACCGGCTGACCAGTCGCTACGCCGCGGCCTTTGCGCTGAGAATCCCCTGGATCAGGTCGATCAGTCTGTCGGCATCCATCGGCTTGCCCAGCACCGCGATAACGCCCGAGCGATGAGCAAATTCTTCCGTTGTGTGATCGCTGCGACCGCTGAAGATGATGATCGGCACCGTACTGCCGCGCGCCTGCAAGACATCGAGGACTTGGAAGCCGGAAATGTCGGGCATGTGCAGATCAAGAATGATGCAGAGTCCGACAGCAGGGTCGAAATGCTGCAAAAACTCGCGGGCGGAAGCAAATCCTCGGACCTCGAAGCCGACGCATTGCAGGAGTTCCTGGGTGGAATCGCGCACGTCATCGTCGTCATCGACAACATAGACGATCCAATCGCAGCGTCGCGGCATGGCGCACTCCAGAAGTGTAATCGAGAGACGCTATGCGCCTTTCGGCTTGGCCGACATACGCATTCTTCCGTGAACGCAGCTGCCTGAGTAGATTCCGACCCTGCACGCAAAAAATGGGGTCCGCTAGGTTGATTTGAGCGGAACCTGCGCCGGACCTTCCCGGCAGTCGCCACAGCTTCGAAGCGGTCGACATGTAGCGGATTCCCTCACCATCAAATGTGCGCCTGACGATGGCCCTTTTGCGAGGGCGGCGCCGTGTGATCGCGAACAGCCCAATTTCATCTTCGGATTGGAAATGCGTATGGACAAAATTGGTGTCATGGATGGCTTACGTCGACAACAAGCCGCCCTTGCCAATTTCGGAACCTTTGCCTTCCACGAGCCCGAGCTTGGCAAAATTCTGACGGAAGCCGCGCGCGTCTGTGCCGAATGTTTGCTCATTCCCTTTGCCAAGATTTGCCGCTATCGCCCCGAACAGAACGATCTCCTGGTTGTGGCGGGTTGCGGCTGGCACGCGGGTGTGGTCGGCGATGTTGTCTCGAAGGCTGATGCGACCTCCACCCAAGGCCGCGCCTTTGTCACCGGCAAGCCGGTCATCCTCGAAGACGTGGCGCAGAACGGTAGCCTTGCCCTGCCGGCATTTTATGCTGAGCACGGAATTGTTTCGACGGCAGATGTTCTGATCAAAGGCAAGGCTGGGCCTTGGGGTGTGCTCGAAGTCGATAGCGCGACACACCGCGAATTCGACGAGCACGATATTGTTTTTCTGACGGGCTTTGCCAACGTTCTTGCGGAGGCGGTGGCCACGACCGAGCGCACGGCGGTGATGCAAAGCGCC
>JARLIR010000114.1 GCA_031291635.1 Rhizomicrobium sp.
ACGCCGGTGATCTTCCGCCGCGATATGCACTACGCCGACATGGTTCAGGCTGAGTTGGCCGGCGCCTATGAAGCGCCGATCTACGGCATGATGGCGGTCAATGATCTGGTCAAGAAACATGATTGGAAAGGTCTGACCCCGCCGCAAATCCTGTTGCACGGCCAACCCAGCGACGAAAGCAAGCCCTTGCTGCTTTGGGATGGCGAGTGGGAAGTCACTTATGTCACCTTTCGTGATATGGGCGCCGCCTTTGGCGTGGCTTTGCTCGGCATCTACATTCTGGTCGTGGCGCAATTCGGCAGCTTCAAACTTCCGCTCGTCATTCTGACGCCGGTGCCGCTGACTTTGATCGGCATCGTCATCGGCCATTGGCTGTTCGGGGCGCCGTTCACCGCAACCTCGATGATCGGATTTATCGCTCTGGCTGGTATCATCGTGCGCAATTCGATTTTGCTGGTCGATTTCATCCGCCACGGCCAGGGCACCAAGCCGCTCGAAGAGGTTCTGCTCGATGCCGGCGCCACACGTTTCCGTCCCATCCTGCTGACGGCTTTGGCCGCTATGATCGGTGCCGCCACCATCCTCAGCGATCCCATCTTCCAAGGTCTCGCCATCTCGCTACTGTTCGGCTTGGTGTCATCCACCGCGCTGACGGTGCTGGTAATTCCTGCCATCTATGTCTGGCTGCGCGATCCCGAGCCGCGCCGCTAAGCGACGGGTTCCGCTCCGAATTGCAGGCGGCCCGCCATTCGAATGAGGTCGGCGAGGGTGGCGGCCTGCATCTTGCGCATGATCTGAGCCCGATGCGCTTTGACGGTGGATTCGGTGGTGCCGATGGCAGCGCCGATCTGTTTGTTGACGTGACCTTGCACGAGGATGGCCATCACCTGCTTTTCGCGCTCGGTGAGGGATGCGAGGCGCGTGCGCAAATCAGAGAGCGAGCGTTCCTGGTCGCGTCTGGCGCGGTCGGTGGCGAGAGCGCCTTGAATGGCGTCCAGCAAATCTTGATCGCGAAACGGTTTGGTGAGGAATTCCACCGCCCCGGCTTTCATGGCCCGCACCGACATCGGAATATCACCATGGCCGGTGATGAAGATGATCGGGATATTCTCATTGGCCGCGGCGAGTTCGCGCTGGAATTCGAGGCCAGAGGCACCCGGCAGCCGCACATCCAATACCAGGCAGCTTGGCGCGTCGGCCCGGTCGTGCGCCATGAATTCGCGCGGCGATCCAGAGCCGATCATCGTCAGCCCCACAGAGCGCAACAAGCCCCCCAAGGCTTCGCGAATGGCGTCGTCGTCATCCACCACATAAACGATGGCGTCGTGTTTGGTCATGGTTCCTCTCCGCTGAGCGGTAGGGTGATGGCAAAGGCAGCGCCGTGGGGTATCGCGCGTGAGGCTGTCAGTGTGCCGCCATGGGTTTCGACAATTGTGCGGGAGATGGACAGCCCCATACCCATACCGCTGGGCTTTGTGGTGACAAAGGAGTCAAAAAGCTGTTCGGGCTCACAGTCCTGAAAGCCGGCGCCATTGTCTCGCAGGAGGATCACGACCGTATTCTCACGGCCGCGCTCAGCGGAAATGGTAATGTCCCGTTGCCGGCCAGTGGTCTCAGAGAGAGACTCGATTGCATTGGTGAGAAGATTGAAGAAGACCTGTTGCAACTGAATCCGGTCGCCAAAGAGCGTTGGTAAAGCGGGTGGAACTTCGCAACGGATCTCGATTTGGTGCGCGGTCAAGTCGGCCAAGAGCAAGGCCAGCACGTCATCGAGGCAGGCTTGCAAGGAAACCTGTTCTCGATCAGCCAGTGCATTTCGGACCATGGCGCGAATGCGGCTGACGACTTGGCTGGCGCGTTCGGCATCGCGCACAGCGCGCTTGGCGGCATCTTGCGCCTCAGCAATATTGGGCTCGGCGGCATTCAACCAGCGGACACAAGTTTCACCATTGGTGACGATGGCTGTCAGTGGCTGGTTGATTTCATGGGCGATGGAGGCTGCCATCTCCGCCATGGTGGTCAGACGCATGACGCGACCGAGTTTGCTGCGCATGGCCTCTAACGTTGCTTCGGTGCGGCGGCGCTCTGCCATTTCCGCCAAGAGCGCATCATTGGCGTGCTGCAACTCGGTCGCTTTGGCCTGCAAGTCGCGATGGGCCGATCGCAGCCCGTCCTCGGTTTTGCGGTGGCGGGAGTTCAAAGCCCCTCCCAAAAAGGCGCATGTTGCGAAAAACACGAAGAGAAGAAAGTCACGGAAATGGAGGTCGTGATCCGGCCGCGCCACGACATAGAAATAAAGACCGAGCGGAACCGATACAGCACTCGCGAAATACCCAGGGCCTTTGCCACCGAACCACGCGGCCGCGGCGATGGCGGCGAAAAAGGGAAAAAGGGGAGGGCGGCCGACATAGACGGTTTGTAAGAGGAGGGTAGAGGCCAGAGCGGCTGCAACCAAAAGCAGGGCAAGTGCATAGGGGGCCGCCAACGTTTGGTTGTCGTTCCGCAGGCCAGCGCTGCTATTTAATAATCTTAAGGGCATCGGGCCTCTGGCGAGGCCGGGCGACGACAGGCCTCTGCGAAGCAGAAGCATCAGAATAGCGATCAAACGATGAAGCTTTTTTGACAGTTTTCTTACAGCGCGGGGCTTATGGGGTGCAGGGCCAGGAGCTCACGCTTTACGGCCGACCATCGCCCAGGCGCTACCTTCCAGTCCGAATTGGCATCCTGCAACACCAAAAGAAGATCGCGCACCGCCGCTTTCGTGCTGGCAAAGCTCCTTTCTTTTACCAGGCCGCGTCGCCGCCGCTTTTCGATAACCGAGCTGACGGCCGAGGTGGCCGCACAGAGTGCCCGCAGCGCGGGCGGCAGCCGTTCGAATGCGACTGCACCAACCTGCGTGGCGGGAAAGTACTGCCGGATCGCCTCTTCGGCAGCCAACTGTTCCGCCACCGCGATATCGATGCTGGTGAGGCCGCGGTATCGGAGCTGCCCAATGGCGTCGAGCCAAAACCGATCTGACGCGGGATCGCCCAGCCAGTGACCAAGAATGTCCTTGCCGCCGTCTGCAGAGACGCCAAGCGCCAGATGGATACGGATGTTCTTCACCAGCCCCCGCTCGCGGACTTTGACGAGAAGTGAGTCAAAGAAGACGAGGGCATAGTGTTTTTCCAGCGGGCGAGAGTCCCAAGCCGCAATGTTGTCGACGGGTTCAGGTGTTGGGGGCGTCACGAATAACGCTTCGACACGGTTTCGCGCCGTTGCTCTGTGCGCGGAAGAATCATTGGCTGCTTGTCGTGCTGGCATCGCCGTGTCCACGTGAAGTTACGATGTCAGTATGATTTCAAGACCGCGACAAGGTCTATTGGCCGTGAGGACGAGCGCATTCGACGAAAGCACAATGGCAAAATTGTGCGGAAGAGCAGGGCGTTTTCGGTCTCTCTTGCAGAAGGACGCGTTTTGCGTCAGTTTTGCGACACCGCAATTCTCTCCGAACACGGAGAATTTCGCGACGGCCTAAACCAAAGTCGATGTGTCTCGTCCTTTTGGTTAGGTGGCCTCAACTTCAGACCCAATAGATAAAATACCTGCGCCCCAATACCCCTTCCTCGCGCGCGATGCGTGACAGCCGTGCCAAGCGCATGACTGCGCAATGCGAGGCGTTGGGAAGTCCGAGCGGGATTTTCTTTTGAAAATGAGGGGTAACAATGAATAAGTCTGCAACTTTGATGGCCGGCGTCGCCGCCATCGCATTGCTGTCGTCGCCGGTTTATGCCGCGAAAGCAAAGTCTGACAGCACATCCGTACCCGCGCCGGTTGCCACGCAGGCAAACGATCCGCGTGTCGATGAGTTGTCGCAGCGCATCGATGCGCTTGAAGCCGAGCTTCAGCAATCGGAGATGCATCAGGCTGCCGACCACAACAAGGTCGATGGCTGGAAACCGATGACGGGCTGGTGGGACAACACCACTATCAGTGGCCGTATGTATTACGACATCACCAATGTCAGCAACAAGCGCGCTGGCGTCGCCAGCGGTACCGACGGCTTCAACTTCGATGTGAAGCGCTTCTATGTCGGCATCGACCACACCTTCGACAAGGTGTTCTCGGCCAACGTCACAACCGACTTTACGTATGACGGCACGACCAAGGCCAGTCAGGTCTATATCAAGAAGGCCTATCTGCAAGCCAAGATCGATGATGCCTTCACCGTGCGCATCGGTTCCGCTGATCTGCCGTGGATCCCCTACGCCGAAGATACCTATGGCTATCGCTTCGTCGAAAACACGCTGTCGGATCGCGCCAAGTTCGGCACCTCCGCCGATTGGGGTGTTCACGTCCTCGGCAAACTTGCCGACGGTCTCATCAATTATCAGGTCTCTGCGGTCAGCGGCGCTGGCTATAAGGCGGCCGGTTCGACCTCCTTCCGTCCCGAGCATCCCGATGTCGAAGGCCGCGTAGGTCTCGATTACATGGGCTTCCAACTCGCCGTTGGCGGCTATTGGGGCGATCTCGGTGCCATGAAATCCAATACCGTCTTCCACGATGCCGAGCGCTTCAATGCTCTGGCCGCTTACAAGATCGACGGGTTGAAGATCGGCGTGGAATACTTCACCGCCAGCAATTGGACCCAGGTGCAGACCGCCACGGCCTCGCACGCGACCGGCTTTTCGCCTTTCGCGTCCTATCAGATCGTACCGGAATGGAGCGTCTTCGGACGCTACGATTACGTGAAGCCCTATTCTGATGCGGCCCGCAGCAGTTTCCACAACGACTACTACAACGTCGGCATCGACTATAGCCCGGCGAAAATCATCGACTTTGCCCTCGTTTATAAACACGACGGTGGCTATGGCGGCAATTTTGCTGATGCCAATGGCACCATTGGCGGCACGGCGTTCGTGCCTGGCAATAGCGGCAATTACAACGAAGTCGGCCTCTTCGGTCAGCTCCGCTGGTAAGTCGGATTAAGGGCCGGTGGCAAATCCGGCCCTTGTCTTCCTGATGCGTGACTCCTGCCCCGTGTGGGGCGCAACGAAAAGAGGACGACAATGAAAAAGGGATTGAAGATTGGCCTCGCCAGTTTGGCATCGGCGCTGCTGATGGCGGGCGCGGCGATGGCTGCCAATCTGAATGGCGCAGGCGGCACGGCGATTTATCCGGTTCTGTCTCTCTGGGCACAGAAGTACCAGCAGAAGAGCGGCTCGGCGGTGAATTATCAGGCCATCGGCTCCGGCGGCGGTATCGCCCAGATCAAGGCCAAGACGGTTGATTTCGGCAATTCCGATAAGCCGCTGAAGCATGACGAACTCGCCGCGGCGCATTTGGTGCAGTTCCCGGAAGTGATCATTACCATTGTTCCGGTCGTGCATCTGCCGGGTATCGCGGCGGGACAGCTCGTGATCGATGGTCCGACCCTTGCCAATATTTATCTCGGCAAGATCACCAAGTGGAACGATCCGGCGATCAAAAGACTCAATCCGCACGCGCCGCTGCCGAATATGGCGATCATCGTGGTGCATCGCTCCGACGGTTCGGGCACCACCTTCAACTTCACCGATTATCTCGGCAAGGTCAGCCCGGAATGGAAGAGCAGCGTCGGTTCCGACACGGCTGTTTCCTGGCCCGCTGGTATCGGCGGTAAAGGCAATGCTGGCGTTGCCGCCAACGTGGCGCAGACGGCAGGCTCGATCGGTTATGTCGAGTACGCCTATGCCAAGCCGAATGGTCTGACTTACATGGACATGATCAATCGCGAAGGCAAACGCGTGAAGCCGACGATGGAGACCTTCCAGAGCGCTGCCGCCAATGCAGACTTTACCAAGGTGCAGGATTTCTATCTCGTTCTCACCGATCAGCCGGGTGCCAACAGCTGGCCCATCGTGGCCGCAACCTATATGTTGATGCGCAATGATTATCCGGTGGATCAGAACCGTTCGGTGCTGAAGTTCCTCGACTTCGGCCTGCGCGATGGCGCCGCGGATGCAACCAAACTTGACTACGTTCCCTTCCCGGAAGCGGTGGTCAAGCAGATCGAAGCGTCCTGGACGACCAATCTACACGCTTGGCCGTAAGGCTCGGCCGTTCGCGGGGGTAGTACGGGGAGGGGGCTGTAAGGCCCCCTCTTTTTTAATGTTGGTGGCTGCACTCGCAGGCGCCAGCTTCGGTTAAGGGACCGATCCCGCCCATCAGATAAGCGGCAACAGCCGTTGCGGGCGCCATGTTGTTCACGGCCACGGTGGTGATGCCGCGCTCGCGCATTTTTTCGACAAAGCAGCCACCGGCACTTGCGGCGATCAAGACAGCGATGCCGTCAAGCGGGTGCTGGCCGCCTTGAAAGTGATGGATCGTCTGGTCTTCGTTGAGATCGATGCGGGCAATCTCCACCGGCTCGTTGCCGGCTTCGGCTTCGAACACGAGAAAGCGGGCAGCGTGCCCGGCATGACCGGAAATGGTTTGAAAGTCTTCACTGGCTACGGCGAACTTCACGTCATTCTCCAATTCACTGTTGTGTTCATCACCACCAGCAGCCGCCCATGCTTTTGCCTTGTCGCATGCCCGTGCCGCCGCCCCAGCGGCCGTCCGTTCTGTATGTGGAGAACGCCTGCTGGAGTTTTGTCTTTTGCGCGGACGGAAGCGCCTTCCACTTGGCACTAAGATCAGCCGCGAAGCGCTCGTGTTCGGCCTCCGTCATCGCCATTACCCTGTTGCGCAGCTGCGAACGGTAAGACCGCATATCGTTGAAGGATAAGTTCGCGACCGCTCTTTGCACTTCGGCAAAATGCATCATGCGTTGCTCGGGCGTCAGGAAGCGCATGACGCCATTGCCATAGCCCGCACCGCAATAGGGTTGTTCGGGTGCCGATTGGGCCACCACCGCTTGCGAAGCAGCACCGAATAGCGCCACTGCGAGTGCTGGCAGCATGATGTGAAATCGTGCCATGGCGCGCTCCCTTTGTGAGATCCCTGTCGACGTCGACAGTGGCGCCAATTGACAGAGCGTTAGAATAACCCCATTATGAACATACGTTCAATTGCGCCAAATACACGCAGTGCAAACGGCGAAGCGACCTCAAAATAACGATATGCGTCCCAAAAAGTCCCGACTTGTCCGCGAAAGTCCTTCCGTTCGCTTTTTTAAGCCGCGCGCGATCCCGCTGAGCGAATTGGAGATCGTGACTCTGAAGGATGAAGAGTGGGAGGCCATTCGCCTGATCGATTACGAAAAGCGGGACCAAGAAGCCGCAGCGCAAATTATGGGTGTCTCGAGGCCCACGTTTTCGCGGGTGTTGTCGAGCGCGCGCGCGACCGTCGCCAAAGCCCTCGCGGAAGGCTGCGCCTTGGCGATTGGTGGCGGTGATTTCGAGCTTACATGCAACGGCTCTGAGCGAACGTAAGGACTTCCCTGAGGGGCGAAACCTCTCGCTCCGGCCAAATTGTTTCCATCCCGCATTGTCCTCAGAGAACGAAAGTCGTTGTCGCGCGTTGTCGTACAAGGCAACAACGAGGCACACGATGGATCACGAGGAACGCATTCGCCAGCGGGCGCACACTATCTGGGTCAACGAAGGCTGTCTGCCGGGGCGCGAACAGGCAAACTGGGAACAGGCCAAACGCGAACTGGAAGTTCCCAATCCGGGCAACAGGCTGGAGACACCGGTGTTGGATACCGCTGCCGTTGTGAGCGATGCCATCTATGTTGGTGCCGACCGCACAGACGGGCCGCCGGAGATGGGCGTGGACGATCTCGGCATCGGCCGCCTCAGCTCCCATGACGACCGTTACCCCTCTACGGGGCGCAGCAAGCTGGTCGGTTAAGCGCGGATTTTTCGCCAGTACGGGCGCCGTTGTCTCGGCGCCTGTACCTTATGCGAAGTAAAGCGTTCAGCGTGCAAAGAACTGTTCTGAGACACGCTTTCACGAATAAGCGTTTGCAGCAGTATTGGTATTTGCAACGTCTTAGCGAATGCGATGATCGTTCGAGTGCATACGAATCGGTAATTTTGTTACCGCACAATATTTACATCGTCAGCCGCTCCGGTCATTCTAGACAATGACACGTCAGAAGGAGGGCTCTGATATGGAAGTCAAAGATTTCTTCACCTTTGAAAAGTTCGTGACACCGAAATTGATCACGGTCATCTACTGGATTGGTCTGTTCTTCATCATCATTTCGGCGATAGCCATGATGGTCGGCGGTAGCCTGCTGAGTTCGTTCAGTGGTTACGGTTCTTACGGCGGCTATGGCGGCTCTAGTTTCGGAATCGTCTCCGTCATTGTTGGATTGCTGTATGGCGTTGTTGGCGCGCTTTTTTGGCGCGTGGTGTGCGAGATCTGGGTGGTGATCTTCTCGATCAACACGCGGCTGGGCACCTTGGTGGACGTGGCCAAGAACGAGCACAAATAGCGCTAGACAAGAGGCGGCTGAAGCGGAGCGATGATCGCCGCTTCGGCTGCTTCAACGTGCCCGCCATTGCTGAAGCCATCCCCTCGCCCCCGAAGTGGGGGCGAAGGAGATGTAGGGTTCCTCGCGGGAGCTGTCAGCGCACCGGGCGAGGGATAAGTGTCCCTCTGATCCTGTACGCACTCTGGCAATGCGCACAAACCGGGGAGGGGCTTTCGGCCT